>DHXQ01000009.1:0-1457 GCA_002413755.1 Candidatus Saccharibacteria bacterium UBA5152
AGATGTGTATAAGAGACAGCTGGATACCTGTCTGTAAATCCGAGACGAGATGGCAAAATATAAGACGGCGCGCGGGCTATTCGATTAATCAGTTATAATAGCTGTAATGAGTGAGATAGATAAACACGCGGCGCCCACTAAACTGCTGTGGGTCGATCTGGAAATGACTGGGCTGGACGTCAATAAGGATGTGATCATCGAGATCGCCGCCGAGGTGACCGATTTTAATTTCAAGACACTGGCCAGTTACGAAGCCCTGATCAAACAGTCCGACCGTAAGCTGAAGCACATGAACCCGTGGGCCCAGGCGCAGCACGACAAGAGCGGCCTGACCGAGCGGGTGCGCACCCAGGGCAAGCCTGAGAAGGACGTGATCCACGAGTTGGTCGGCTTTATCAAAGCCCAGTTTGGCGACGAACCAGCGGTGCTGGCTGGCAATTCAATCCACAACGACCGTAATTTTATCAAACAGTGGTGGCCGGAAGTCGACAACGTGCTGCACTACCGGATGATGGATGTCTCGTCGTTGAAGATGATTATGCAGGCCAAATACGGCGTCGAGTTCGAAAAGAAGGAAACCCACCGGGCGTTTGATGACATCCAGGCTTCGATTGCCGAGCTGCAGTATTATTTGGAATGGTTCGGGGCTGCTAAGTAGCCGGAGCAATAAACTTTACCATCTGTAATTTTAAGAGTATAACGGTCTTATCAACTTAGTGAGGGATCATCTATGTCACGAGCAGCCAACTACAAGCTTTATCAAGGTGTTACAAAGGCAAAGGCACGGATTAATGTAGCCCTGGCCACAGTCCTATCGGTAGTGACGCTTGGTGGTGCGGCTTTGGTCGCATCACCAGTCTTCGCAGCCCCCGCAGTCAATAATGGAAAAGTGTTTAGTAGCAGCTCAACCACGCTGGATGCCTGCGGGTATTTTACCGGCGAGCAAACGACACGTTCGACAACTTCTCGGACGGAAGCTGGCGTAACGTATACGACGGAACGTGGTACGTGGACCGGCGTGTCTAATAATTATGGCGCTGGACCTGTGTCAAGTCTGGGGTCGGTGCAGGGCTCGTTTACTCAAACAACTTCCACCGATGGTAACGGCAATGTTACCGGTGTCGAAACCTTTACCTCGAATGCCGGCAAGATTGACCAAACATTCACCTATGGACCCGATGTCACCGGTGGTTATAGTGTCGTTGTCACCGCAACCCGCGACCTGTCATTCCTGACCAGCAGCACAGACGGCAACTGCTACGCTGGCGCATTCCCTCGTCCATAGTTAGTACAGTACACTAGTAGGTGATGCAGAAGATTATCACCATAGTGCGCCAGGCACGCGCCAACGATTTTATTCGTCATAACGCCATATTTTTCGTGGGCTCGCTCTTCGTTGCCTTCCTGAATTATCTGTATTATCCGGTGTTGGGTCGGATGTTGTCGCTGGAATCGTT
>DHXQ01000009.1:1729-13984 GCA_002413755.1 Candidatus Saccharibacteria bacterium UBA5152
GTCTCGACGAATATCATCAGTAACGAGAAAGACAGCGACGTCGTCAACCGGACGGTCAGCGAACTCGAGAAGTTTACGCTCTATATTGGGTATGGCATTCTGGTTCTGATCACCATATTGTCGCCATTTCTGAAGACAACCCTTAAATTTGAATCGGTGATGCCATTCATTATCATCGGGCTGGTGCTGCTGGCGGGCATAATGACTGGCTTTCGGGGAGCTTACCTGCGTGGCAAGAGGGATTTCCTGGGAGCGACAATCGTCAGTGCGCTGACGGCCTTTAGTAAAATCGGTGTCTCGGCAGTACTGGTGCTTGTTGGCTTCAAAACTTCCGGAGCGGCCGGGGGGATACTGGTCGCCCAGCTGATCGGCCTGAGCTATGCAGTCTACAAAGCCCGCAAGCTCGGCTTCGTCAAACACCGCGGCACTGTGCGTCCGGATTGGAACCTACTGCGGCCGCAGGCCCGCTACGCCGGATTGGTACTGTTCGTATCGCTTATCACGACGGTGCAGTACAGCACTGACGTCACCATCGTAAAATACCTGTTCTCGCCGGAGGTGGCGGGGCAGTACGCCGGCATTGCGACCATATCCAGGATCGTGCTGTTTCTGACCAGTTCCTTCTCTATCGTGCTATTGTCATCGGTGAAGATCAGCCAGCCCCCGCGGGACAATAGCAAACTACTCGTACGGGCCCTGATGATGACGCTGGCCCTGGGCGGTTCGGCGACGCTGTTATTCGCCATATTTCCGACTCAGATTGTTCACGTGTTGTTTGGCGCCCGCTATGATGCCTTCGCGCATCTGCTACCGCTACTCAGTACCGCGATATTGACCATGTCAGTTTGTAACCTGATAGCGAATTATCATATAGCGCTGCGGCATGGATGGGTTATGCTGTACGTTGGCCTCGGAGCCATAGCGACGATCAGCGCACTGTTGCTGAGCCATGGCTCACCGGATGCGGTGGTACGTGGGCTGGCCATTGGCAGCGGAATCATGCTGGTCGGGCTAGTGGGCTGGACTGGCCATAGAGCCGGTTTTACGTTAAAGTAGTAGTCTGCACAAGAGGGTAGTAAGTAATTGACAGGGGAGCAGATAATTTGATTAGTAAGTCAGTTATATCAGTCGTGACGCCTGTATATAACGAAGCAGAAAATGTACTGCTGTTCTTTCACGAACTGGCGAAGATGGCCCGAACCGTTGCGTACCGGTTTGAACTTATTTTCGTGGACGATGGTAGCTCTGATAATTCGGTAGCCGTCATTGAGTCTCTGGCAGATGAGGTAAAAGATAACAAAAATATAGGCATCCAACTCATCCAGCTGTCCCGCAATTTTGGTAAGGAAATAGCCACGACTGCCGGCATCGAAGCATCACGTGGTGACGCAGTCATTATCCTCGATGCCGACTTACAGCACCCAATCGACACCATTCCGACGTTTATCGAGGAATGGAAAAAAGGCTATGAGGTGGTCATCGGTGTCCGCAATACTGATGGGCACGGCAATCCCGTCAAAAAGCTGGGTTCCGAAGTGTTTTATAAGATAATGAACCGCATTTCGGAGACCAAGATAGTCCCGCATTCTACGGATTTCCGGTTGCTCGACCGTAAGGTCGTGGTAGCATTCCGTAAGTTTACCGAGAGGCAGCGCATCACCCGCGGCCTGATAGACTGGCTGGGATTCAAACGGGGCTATGTCCGTTTCGAGACCCGCGAACGGGCCCATGGCCAGCCCAGCTACAGCACCAAAAAGCTGGTCAAACTGGCACTCAACAGCGTCACCACCCACAGTCTATTCCCGCTGCGGCTGGCCGGCTATGTCGGAACAATATTCATGGTTTTCTTCGGTCTGGCCGGCCTGTTTACGTACATAGAAGTCTATCTGATGGCCGACCCGTGGGAGCTGAAAATCACTGGTACGGCGCTACTCGGCATGCTCGTACTGTTCGCGATTGGCATCGTCCTGTCATCTCTCGGCCTGATCGCCTTGTACATCGCTAATATCCACGGCGAGGTTGCCAACCGGCCACTCTACGTTGTGAGCAAGGACGAGGAAATATGAAGATACTCTGGTTTAGCTGGAAAGACACGACGCATCCGCTAGCCGGTGGCGCCGAAGTCGTTACCAATGAACTGGCCAGCCGGCTGGTGCGGGATGGCCACGAAGTTACTTTAGTCACCGGTAGCTACAAAGGTGCCGCACCAACTGCGACTATCAATGGCTACAAAGTCATCCGGACTGGCAACCGCGTCAGCGTGTATTACAAAGCCTGGCAGTATTACCGCCAACATTTACGCGGCTGGGCTGACCTGGTGATAGACGAAGTCAATACCATACCATTCTTTGCGAAGTTCTATGCCGGCGAGCGTAATATTCTGTTCGTCCACATGCTGTGCCGGGAAATCTGGTTCTACCAATTGCCAAAATGGCTCGGCTGGATCGGCTATATCCTCGAACCGCTGTATATCCGCATGCTGTCTGATCGGAAGGTCATAACGGTGTCCGAAAGTACCCGGGCTGATCTGGTGCGGCACGGCTTCAAACGCGAAAACGTGTCGATTATATCCGAAGGTATCGAAATCGAACCAATCGCCGACCTAGGGTCGGTCAGCAAATACGATACGCCGGCTCTGCTAAGCCTGGGATCGGTACGGCCGATGAAGCGGACGCTTGACCAGGTGAAGGCCTTCGAGCTCGCCAAACGGGATATACCTGAGCTGAAACTCAAGGTAGCGGGCGACCACAGCGGTAGTTATGGCAGCAAAGTCCTGGAACATATCCGCAACAGCCCCTTCGCAGCCGATATAGAAGTGCTTGGCCGGGTCAGCAAGGCCAAAAAGGTCGAGCTGATGCAAAAGTGCCACCTGATCATGGTGACCTCCGTCAAAGAGGGTTGGGGGCTGATAGTCACCGAGGCGGCCAGCCAGGGCGCACCGGCAGTCGTCTACGACGTCGATGGACTGCGCGATAGCGTGCGAAATGGGGAGACGGGGCTGATAGCCGAGCAGAATACCCGCGAATCGCTGGCTGCTATAATCACACGGACACTCACAGACATGGCCCTATACTCAAAACTGCGCCAGGCCGGCTGGAAGTGGGGGAGAACGATTACATTTGATACGTCGTATAGAAACTTCAAGGAGGGAATACAGCTCGATGCCTAAGCCTCTCATCTCGGTCATAGTACCTACCTATAACAGTACCCAGTTTCTGGAGGCCTGCCTGAAGTCGATTACCGACCAAACATACAAAAACATCGAGCTGATTGTCGTCGATAATAATTCGAAGGACGACACTAAGGAAATCGCCAAGCGATATACGGACAAGGTGTATAACAGGGGGCCGGAGCGGTCGGCACAGCGGAATTATGGTGTCAGTCAATCGGCAGGCGACTACGTCCTGATTATCGACTCTGACATGGAATTAGGAGCAAAAGTCGTCGAACAGTGCGTCGAACAATTCACGCAGCACGCCGAATTACTTGGGTTAGTCATACCCGAAGAATCATTTGGCGAGGGATTCTGGGCGCAGTGCAAACGACTGGAACGGTCATTCTACATCGGCGTGCCATGGATGGAAGCGGCACGGGCATTCCGCCGGAAAGCATATCTGGATGTCGGCGGTTATAACGAGGATATGGTGAGCGGAGAGGATTGGGATTTGTCCCAACGAGTTGAGGCAATAGGTAAGCTTGGAAGGGTAGCCGAGTTTATACGGCATAATGAGGGACGATTGAAACTAGGCACTACGCTGCGGAAGAAATATTATTATGCTCAGAAGTTTGCTGCGTATAGTGCGTCCAGTGCTAACAAGCGTAACATCGGCTCTCAGACTGGGTTATTTACACGTTACAAGTTATATTTTTCAAAACCTGCCAAGCTCATTAGCCATCCGTTAATTGGTGTAGGGATGCTTTTTATGAAGACAATTGAGCTCGCCTTCGGAGGTACTGGATACTTGCTCTCTGGCTTTCGCGGGGATGCCGCTTGAAAGGCGATACAAAGCTCAGGATAGCCTTCTTCATGATAACCGCACTAGAGCACGGTGGAGGGCTCGAAACATACTATATGAGCACTGCCTCGTATATGCGACGTAAGATGGATATACAGGCGGATATTTTAACAATGTCCGACGATTATACTCACCGAGTTATTAAGGCATTGAGTGTATTTTATTGGAAGAAGATAGATCTCAGCTTGAGTTACAAATTGAATTTAAAGCAGATTAGAAAGCTTTTAGACCCGGCCCACTACATAAAATTGTCCAGTGTTCGTGAAGCCAAGCGAGTACTTAATGGCTATAGTATCGTATATTCAAAAAATGAAGTACTCGAAGCATTCTTCTTTAAATTCTTTATCGGCTACAATAATATACCGCCGGTTATTTTCGGAGGACATACGCCGCTCAGATTTTTGAAAGCCGACACCTTATACGCTAGGCTCCATAATTTCTTATATACCAGCTTTATCTACAAATTCTTAGCGAGTGGTGTTTCGGCTTTCCATGCACTAAATGAGTCCGAAGCAGATTTATACAAAAAACTGTTCCCAAGGAAAAAGGTATTTCGCGTACCAAACCCATTCGACTTTGAAACGTATCGAGCAAAGGCTACGCTAGGGAATTATGTATTATCACCAAGTGAGAAGTTCAAGATATTGTGGGTTGGTCGTTTTACTGAACAAAAGGGTGTACATCAGCTTATCCGATTAGTATCAGCCATGGTAGATAAACAAGATGCTATCGAATGGCATATAGTTGGCGACGGTGAATATAAAGCCGAACTCACTGCCCTCGCTCGACAATACTCGAATGTGTTCCTCCACGGTTTTGTCAGTAGTGAGGTCATGCCACAAGTGTATAAAGCCGCGGATCTATTTATATCTACGAGCCAGTGGGAGGGGTATCCCTACGTATTACTTGAAGCGCGCGCTATGGGACTACCAATTATCGCCAATGAGATACCTGGTGTTAGCGATATCCTACAATCGTACCCAATGAGTTTCCGCGCGACTGATGAAACATCGATGGAGCGTAAGCTGCGGGTATGGACAGTTCGATCGCGTATAACTGATACGGAAAAAAATGACGAATTTTCCCCCAGCGCGGTCTACGAGATGTTATTAAAGGAATTTGAGAGCATAAGTTGAAAGTATTAGTCACGAATGTCTATAGTTATAAGAATAAAGGCGATGCAGCTATAGTGATTGCTCTCTTATCTGAGATCAGGAGAGTGCTCCCTGGCTACGATATAGTGGTTCAAACTACAGACATACAGAATGACAAGGATAAGTACGGTGTGCCTATTTCGCCGACTTTGATGTGGACACTAATTTCTTCGATGCGTAATATGCATTCCGTCTTGCTCTCTATTTTTTTAATGGCTAAAATGACTTCCTTGTTAGCCTATATATTGGTAGCTAGAGTCCTTGCTTGTAACCCTGTATTTTTACTGTCAAAAACTTTAAAAGAGTATATTTGGCAAGTTAGAAGTTCGGATGTCGTAATAGCTTGCGGAGGCGGCTATTTAAGGACGGGTTCATCGAAGCCCAATGATTCTTTATTGCTGTTTGTTACATGTTTAAACTTTGTCCTGCCAACCTACTTTGGTAAAAGTGTCTATCTATACTCTCAATCTATTGGGCCAGTCTATGGTAAGCTCCAGAAGGAGATATTACGCTTCTCTTTGGATCGTGTACGTATTGTAGAGTCGCGAGAAGACATAAGCACCTCATACGTGAAATCATTGGATGTGCATGCAAAACTCATGGAGACGGCTGACCCAGTGTTCCTACTGGCAGGCAAGAGAACCAAGTCGGACATCACTGTTGATAAACAGCGTATTAATGTCGGGATGACTGTACGCGGATGGTTTAGCGACCAAAACAAACAAATTGCATATATCGATGCTATGGCAAAGTTTATAGATTACCTAGCAGTTGAATATCAAGCGCACGTGTACTACTTACCGCAAGTAATCGCAGCCAGCTTTGGTGACGACGACAGGCTGACGGCAGAAAAAGTCAAGCAAAGGTTACAACATAAAAAAAGCTTCACGCTATTGGACAAAGATTTACACCCGTACGAGATTAGCGATTTTTGCAGCCGGCTTAGCTTCTTTGTTGGCACTCGCATGCACTCCAATATATACGCTTTAATAAATCGTGTTCCTACGATCGCCATAGAATACGAACCAAAAACAAGGGGCATTATGAGAGGACTTGGCCTGGAGGAATATAGTATATCTATCAACAATGTTACATTTGATTCGCTCAGAGCATTGTATACAAAGCTGAACGATAATCAGTCGGAATATTTGAAGACATTAGACACAGGAATGGCCTCTCAATTATTAAAAAGCAAAAAGGGTATAGAATATATTATGCTCGACATGCGTAATCAAATAACATAAGCGAGATTTATTTTGCGCGGTATGGGATATCTCAAGAGAAATATTGGATTTATTGTTGTATTGCTTATTTCATTTGCTGTGCTCGGAGGTTTGATATTTGGCCCGACACTCGTCTTTGGGGATACTCCACTAACAGACCCAAATTATTCACACACAAACTTTTTATACTCTTGGGGACCCGACAGCTTTGGTACTACAGTCCGACAGGGGCTTTATTCATTGAGAAACGCAATAATTCAGCCATTTTCAGTAAATGAGCATGGATTCTACATACTGACTTTTCTACTGCCGCTTATCTTTATTGCCCCAGTGTACTATCTATTTTTAGGGAAAGTGGGGATAAGGAATACATGGGCAAAGGTACTTGGAGCTTCTCTAGCGTTGATAAATCCTGTGGTCTTTGGTGATTTTTCAAAAGCGCAGTCGTTCTGGGTATATGTGACATTGCCATGGGTTTTATATTATTTACTGAAGATATTCCACGAGCGTGATGTACGCGTGAAAAACTTTTTGTATCTGGCTATTTTTTCGTTTGCCTCTTTTGGTCTGCTACCCCCAATTATTCTACCAATGATAATGGTGTACGGCCTGGTGGCTGTTTGTTCATTATTATTCCACAGGGGAGGTCCGGCGTCAAAGTTAAGATTTACCCTATCTTTGCTGCCTAAAGTAACCTTATGTGCAGTTTTATTCATTGTAATGTCTTTGCCATATGTACTTATTGCTCCTGCTGGTCAGGGAGCGTTTAAACCGGTCTCATTATTGGGCGATTACTTTCATAATTACGCGTTAATGACACTGGATAATACATTTAGACTCGCTGGGAACGAAGGAAATGGTCTCGCTGTCCTTGGTTACAATCATTTTAATATGCTTAATGCAGTCGGTCTGTTTGTTATCATTATCATTGTAACTTCATTTGTTTTGAGGAATAGAAGTCGTAATAGCTTAAGCTTATCATTACTAATCCCAATTCTAGCAACTCTTGGGTTTTTTCATTTTCTGGCCACCAATACTGATTTTGGTGTGGCTGTTTTTCGCGCTCAATTCATCGCAAGCACAATTAGGGATCCGACGAAAATTTTCGAGGTCATTCTACCTGTATTTGTTCTAGCTTTTGTTATCGGTTTTATCAGATTGATGAAGTTTGCAGGTAACAAATCAAAACTAACACTATATTTGTCAACATGTGCCACATTGCTCATATATGGGTGGCCAATTTTCACTGGGAACCTTGGCATCCTAGTCAACAGAAACGGCGGAATCGAGGCATATAAAGCAGATAAAACAGTCGCTAAGATTGTCAAGGATGAGCGTGGTAATAATAAAAGAGCAATAATTATCCCCTCTGGCCATACCGACGAGCTCAATTATCAATCAACAAGCAATAGCTTAAACACGCTTCGAATCGGTGGAGCGCTTCCAAACACGACTAATATAATTCAAGAATTAACCTCAGATATAAAATCTAAAAGCATATATACGCAAGCTATTTTAAAAGTTACAGGCATAAATGCCGTCTATGTAAAAACTGATAAGGACACATATTTTAGCAGGCTTTTTGGCTTGCTTGATGGTGTAGAGAACGACCCAGTGCAAACGAGCAAATACTTTAGCTCTATTTACGGTAAGCCTAAAAGCAGTGACAGCTTTCAAAAATTTACGAATAAAGATGCGGAAGATATGGTCACTTCGCCAACAAAATTAGCGAAAGTAAGTGATTCTGCGACGATACATCAAATAATGCCTTTGATAATGCGTTCAAATACGGTCATACAAAATGATACCGTAGCTTCAAGTAAACAATATGATACGTATATTCCGTCTAATTCCTTAAAAGACAACGAACACATAGATGACGGTATCGCTCAACTTTTCACTAATAATATCGTTGAATTGCAATACCACACAACGTTTACAGATGGTAGTCTCAAACTTATAATCAGTCGGTCTGACGTTTTAGGTGGTGACCCCACACTCTTAGTCGAGCGTGCTATAGATGATAGGGCAAGCCAGTTGGTACTAGACGGGCAACCCTATGACTTAGGTACTACTATAAAAACACTAGCACTGATGCCGGGCAACCATGACATTGGAGTCGGCCACGAGGAAAGACTAGCAGACCCATCACAAGACCTTGGTTTTGAGCAGAATGCATTTGTGGGCGATGTGTCTAAAACAGAAAAAGGACCGTCTACCATTGAGTCGCGGTTAGCTAATGACGCTGTCGATGGTAAGCATTCACTCGACGTAAGTACTACGAATCATGTGGCTTTAGTGTCTAAATCCTTTAAAACAGAAAATTCAAAAATATATAAGGTTCAATTCGAGTATAAGGTTTTGAAAGGTGAAGCTCCAAAGTTTGGCATATATAAGGGCAACAGCATTGTTAATGATCATTTGATAGATTTGGATGCCCAAAAAGGTACTTGGTTGCAAGCCGAAACATATATCCGATCCGACAATGGTATAAACATGCTGAATGTGAATATGTATGTTAGTCCAAGTGGAGATGAAGCGTCAGAAGTGCTGCTTGATGATATAAAAATTTACCAAGTTGACGAGCTCCCAAGTGAAAAAATGGTTGTCGCAAGTTACAGCGAAGATTACCAGCTAAAAGGATATATTAACAAAACGCTTGCTGCATCTAAAATAAACATGATTGACAACGGATCGTTTGAGGATAGGAAATTATGGGGCGTAGTTGGAGACTCAACACTAGGGAGGCCGGGTTTAGCTGCATTCGGAGCCAAGCAATCTAAGGATGCAATTGATGGCATGTACTCATTGGAATTAAGCTCAAAAAATCATACAGCATATGTCAGGAGTGGTCTGAGGAATTTTGAGCCCGATAATGTATATAAAGTATCGCTAAAGTCCAAACACGTAAAGGGAGGTCGTGCGGCAGTAACAGTATGGCAAGATGGTATCAATAGGGCGGCAGACTATAAGACCCTTTCAGCTAATAGCGAGTGGGACACATATGAATTCTCATTTGTCCCCAGCCCTGGAACAACAAACATCTCGGTATATTTATATTCTCCATCTGCGGGCGAGGAGACTATTAATAGATTCGATGACGTGCAAATTAACGAGCAGTCTCTGATCAGCAACTATTTGATTCATACCAAAAGCGCATCAGTCGTAAACTCAAATATTATTGAGGGCTATGTCCAAGATAGTCCAACGCATCTTACTCTAATGGCGAAAGAAGGAACCGGGCTAGTTAAACTTAACCAGTCTTATCATCAAGGCTGGCGAGCATTTTATGTACCAAGCGACTACAAGGGCCAGAATATTTTTTCCTTTTTGACGTTCCGTAAACCAGGCATTCCCGCAGCCTCGAATAAACATGTACTGGTTGATGGATATGCAAACGGATGGTTAATTGATAAAGCAGAAATACCGCCAAGGTTTGACAATAACAAAGGTTACAAAATAGTGCTTGAATATTGGCCCGAACGACAGTACATGCTAACCCTTTTTCTCAGCATCTTTTTAACAAGTGGTTTGTTGGTATACTTGGTAGCAATGTCTCTACGCGACTACAACAGGAAGAGATCGTTGTGAGAAGAAGATACGCATTGTCTCCGGCAATAATATACTTCGGTCTAACATCCCTGATTCTTTTCCCGCTTTTGGCGCTAGGTTATATCCTGACAGTTGACATGCCCTGGGGCCCCCTAATCCCTCATGTCCCGACATCAAGCAACACCTGGCTGCTCACAGAAATCATGATAGTTCTCGCCAAGCTCATCACCGGCTCCATCGTCCAAAAGCTCATCCTGCTCACCATATTCATCCTGGCTGGCCTCGGTGCTCATCGTCTGGCAAGTCTGGCTCGTCCGCTTCATGACTATCCGTTTGCGGCGTATACGGCCGGTGTTCTGTATATATTCAATCCATTCGTCTATTCGCGCCTGATGCAGGGGCAGTGGCTGGTGCTGCTCGGTTATACTCTATTGCCGTGGGCGGTGGCCAGCCTGTGGCGGCTGATGCAGACACCAGCCTGGCCGACTGCCTGGCGGGCATTTGTCTGGTCGGTACTGGTGGCGATGGCATCGCTGCACGCTGTGGGGTTTGTGGCTCTAGCCGCGGTGACATTATTCGTAGCGGCAGGGAAGGCGGGTATTCGTCGCCGGGCAGCCTGGAGCCTGGCCTTGGCGGGAGCCTGGGCCGTTGCTAACGGGCTGTGGCTGGTGCCGGCACTGACCGGGCATTCACATATCAGTAGTGAGGTAGGGTCATTCGGTGCAGCGCAGCTGCAAGCCTTTGCGACCTCCGGGACGATTCATGGCAGCGTGCCGCTGAGCAGTCTGCTACTGGAGGGATTTTGGCCCGATCTGCAGTTCCGCTACACATTGCCGTCGACATTGGTTACGTGGTGGCCGGCAGTGGTTTTGCTGGGTTCGCTAATTATCATTGGCATTGTGCATATTGTCCGTAAGCGTGACAGGCTGGGCTTTGCACTCCTGGCGCTTGGCCTGATCGCCTGGTGGCTGGGTATGGGTGTGGGCTGGCGCTGGTCGGCAGGGGTGACGCAATTCCTGGTGGACCACGTGCCGTTTTACCGTGGCTACCGTGAGCCGCAGAAATGGCTGATGCTCCTGGCGCTGAGCTATGCCTACTTAGCGGCCAACGGTACGGCCTGGCTGATGAGCCGTCTGAAACAAATGGATTGGCGACCGGTTGTCGCCGGCGTGGCGGCATTGCTGCCGCTACTACTGGTGCCGACCCTGCTGTGGGGCGCTGGCGGTCAGCTGAAGAGCGTGCAGTATCCGGCAGATTGGTATTCCGTGCGCACGGTACTGGACAAATCGGCCGGGGATTCGCCGGTGGTAGTATTGCCATGGCATATGTATCTGCGGCTGAGCTTTGCCGGGAATCAGGGGACGCTACCGGGCAGGGTAGTTGCCAACCCGGCCAGCCACTTCTTCCGACAGGATGTTGTGACTGGCAATGACGCCGAACTGCGCGGTGTACCGCCGATCAATACGACAGCGCTGGAAGCAGTGATTAATACAAAGATATTGCCGCAGCGGAACTCCATAACTACTGTCGGTGGGACACTACGGCCGTACAAGGTTCGCTACATCATATTGTACAAAGAAGCCGATTGGGATAGCTATGGCTGGCTAGACCACCAGACCGATCTGCGAGTGGCCTACGATGGTCCGCATATCAGGCTGTATGAAATCAAGGCGGAGCGTTAACCATGGCGCTAATAAAAGATGTCTTCTCGGCGGCAGATGCCGGCGCTTCTGACAGGGCTAAACGCCGGCAAGCGGCAGTCGCCAAAATCAAGCAAATGCATCAGGCAACGATCATCCCAACGCTAACCATGGAGCCGGTCAAACGGATGTATACCGAGCGGATTGCGGCGCCCGCGGTCAGTCGTTACAAAAATTTCCGGCCGCACCCACTGCTGGTCAAGCACCAGGAGGAAAAGGCTCGGGCCGAGCAGGCTAAAGCGCGACCGCCAACACCGGCGAAGCGGCCTGGGCAGACGATGGACGGCATGACGCCCGTCCGGGTACGAAAACAGCCGCCACAAGCGGCTCCAGCCCCAGAATCCGCCATCGCGCAGCCAGCTCAGCTCAGCGACGTCCCACAGCCCACAGCTAAACGGCGCGCCAAGGTTTTTGACTTCGTCCAGTATCCGCTGATCGCCGCCGCGGCTGTCGGTGCCGCCTATAGTACCAACGTCGGGCAGGCGATCATCGGCATATATTTCCTGCTGGCCATCATTTTCAAAATTCGTAGCCAGATTACTTTCGGAGTGGCGTTACTGTTGTTAATAAGTATTCCATTTTTTCAGATTATCCACCTGACCGGAACTTC
>DHXQ01000027.1:0-5375 GCA_002413755.1 Candidatus Saccharibacteria bacterium UBA5152
TGGTGGTCGAGTATAATGCACGGCCGGCTGGCCAGGTGCTGCTTGAGGCCGTCAGCAGCCACTGTGCCCAGCAGGCTGTCGGCGCTGGTGTCAACGATGATCGACAGGTCAAACTGCGCCGGAAAGTCGCTGCTAACGCGGTCCCAGCCCTCCAGATAGCTCAGATAGTCTGGAATGTGGACACCGCAGTACAGAATGGGTTCTTTGCCCATGTCGCCCAGGATATGCTCCAACGCCAGCGCACTGGCCAAGGAATCAGCATCGGGGTTGTCGGCTTGCAAGATGACGATACGCTGAGCGGCGGTAATCAAGGATTGTATTTGGTCGGCTTCGGGATATGGCATGGTTTACATTATACAGTTAAAGGAGTTAATCGAGGCTATGACAATGCTTGCCGGCCGGACAGTGCCCGGCCGAGGGTAATTTGGTCGGCGTATTCCAGGTCGACGCCCACCGACAGCCCGCGGGCCAGGCGGCTGACGATCACTGGCCTGTCACCGATCTGTTGCTGGATGAATAAGGCGGTCGATTCGCCTTCGACGCTGGCGTTGGTGGCCAGGATGACTTCTTTGACCGCATCTTCATCGATCCGGCTGACCAGTTCGGCGATATGCAGTTGCTCGGGGCCGACGCCATCGATCGGCGACACCAGCCCGCCCAATACGTGATAGGTGCCGTGAAACTGGCCGGTCTTTTCGAGTGCGACAACGTCAAATGGCTCAGCCACGACAGCAATGGTTTGCTTGTCACGGCGCGGATCGGTGTAGAGGTCGGATAGTTCCTGATCTGCCGGGATGAGCGCGAAAGTTTTGCGGCAATAGCCAATCCCAGCGTGCAGGTTGGTCAGTGTGTCAGCAATCCGGCCGCTGGTGTGCGGCTCATGCTTTAGGAGATAATAGGCGTAGCGCTCAGCGGTGCGCGGCCCGACACCCGGCAATGCGGCCAGGGCGTCAATCACATCTTGTAGGGCTGGAGGTAATACCTGCATCTGGTCTAGAGACCCAGGCTACCGAGTGAGCCCATCATCGGCTGCATCTTCTCGGCGGCCTCTTTTTGGCTTTCCTGGATGGCGGTCTTGACGGCGTCTTCGACCCAGCGCTCCAGTTGGCCGATGTCTTCGAGGTCGACGAATGATGGATCGATGTGAATCTTTTTAATCTTTTGTTCGCCGCTAATCTCGACTTTGACGGCACCATCACCGGCTTCGACGGTGATAATCTGGTTTTGTAGCTCTTTTTGAATCTTCCGGACCTGCATCAGCATCTTGGCTTGATCGAATTTGGACATTAGAAACTCCCTGTCAATAAACTTATACGTTCATTATAGCAAATCTCGGCGCCAAACTCAGATAGGGTGTCTCAGAGACCGCTCACGCGCGGAGGGTAGGTTGCCTGAGCTGCATACTTTTAGTATCGCATCTCCGCAACACTACCGCTACCGGCTCCGCTTCGGTTTAGTCTCTGAGACACCCTATCTGAGTTTGGCGAGCTGGCCTATAATTTGACTTGGAAGACCTGGGAGGTCTCGGAGTTGTAGCGCCAGGCGACGAAATAGCTGCGGGTTTGATAGACGCTGGTCAGCAGGACGGCCAACATTATAACGGCGATACCGACTGTTCGGGCGACTGGGTTGTGTGGAAATACTTTCAGCCAGAGATGCAAGATATAAGCGACGCCAGAGGCGATCAGCAAATAAACGATCGGCAGAACCAAGGAGATGGCACTGCTGCCCATGATACCGACCAACGCCCAACCGATGATAGCCAGGACGACGATCAAACGCGTGCGCGCAGCGCGCAGATGTGAGGCGTAGAAGTAGGTACCGACCAGGAACATGACGATCTCGAAGACGCCCAGGATCGGGACTCGTCCCAGCCAATGCACGGGGTCAAACGAGCTACGCAGGATCAGGCTGAGCGGAACGTCGAGCAGATTGTGGCCGATATTTTTCAGACTAGGGATTGCACCATCGAACCCTAACCAGGTTTTGATGAGCTCAGGTTGTTTGACAAAGCTGTATATCAGGGGTGCCAGCACTAGGACAGTGAAAGCAATACTTGCGAAGCGCAGCCAGCGCGTGTTGGTGGCTTCCCAGGCGTCGGCGATGTTCTTACGGCGTACCAGCAAGCCAGCCAGCACTATCCAGACCATGCCTGGGACGTACAGCACCATCGACAGCGCCAGCAGCGTCGATGGCAAGGCCAACCGGTTGTGCCGGCCATCACGGTTCGGTGTCAACAGAACGACAACGGCCAGCGTGCTGACCAGCCATAATATCTCCGGGCTACCAAGGCGTCCAACGTGCAAGAACCAGGCGGAGCTCATGAATAGCCAGGTACCGAGTAGTGCCACCCGAGTGCTGTGCCACTGTCGAGCGACAATATAGAATAGCGCTGCCGCCAAGATGGCGAACACCGTGCTGATCAACCGGAGTGAGGTAATGCCGTGGTGTCCGGTATAGGCCACCAGTCGCTGTATAACGCTGTATGGCAGGTTGAGCGGATGTTGTAGAATTGCCATCCAGCCACTCGAGGCGGCGCGGGTCATAACTTCGATATCAGCGGCGTTGCCATAGGTCAGCGAACCTAGTCGGAACCACAGCAGTCCCAGCAGTAGGGCGCTACCGACAGTGATGCCAATGATCTGTGAACGTTGGTTGGTGAGTATCGCTTGTAGTTTTTTCATTTCAAAAGAGTCAAACTCTGCAGTCCAGTATAGCAAGATTGAGGGCTCGGCGCGATTCAAAATGGTTGTGCTTAGGCTGCGCGGATCCCGGCGGCGCTAGGCGAAGGGGTTGCCGTCACTATGGCGGTTGTCTAGTGAGCGGAACTTCTGTTTGTCTTTGTCGAAGTAGAGTTCGATGTTGCGCAGGGCACCGTTGCGGTGCTTTTTTATCAATATGTCGGTGATATTTTTGCGGTCGGTATCAGGGTTGTAATAATCTTCGCGGTAGATGAAAGCCACGATGTCGGCGTCCTGCTCGATGGAGCCCGATTCACGGAGGTCAGACAGCTGTGGAATCTGTGGGCTGCGGCTCTCGACGGAACGGCTCAACTGGCTGAGGGCGATCAGCGGGACGTTCAGCTCACGAGCAACGCCCTTCAGTCCGCGGGAAATCTCCGAAATCTCCTGGACGCGGTTGCCCTCTCCAGCAAAGCGGTTGCCGCCACTCATCAGCTGCAGATAGTCAACAATGATCAGGCCTGGCGGCCGCAAATGGGCTTCACGGCGGGCTTTGGTGCGCAGGTCGCTGACGGTGATGCCCGGTGTGTCGTCGATGTAGATTGGCGCCTCAGACAGCACACCCATGGCCTCGCCGAGCTTTTCGAAGTCGGTGTCGGTCAGGTTACCGGTGCGCAGCGCCCAGGCGTCGACGCCAGACTGCATGCTGAGCAAACGGTCGACGAGCTGCTCTTTGCTCATTTCCAGGCTGAAGATCAACACTGGCTCTTTGGCGTCGACCGCTACATTGTGGGCCAGGTTGAGGGCAAGGGCCGTCTTTCCCATTGACGGTCTGGCGGCTAGGATGAGTAAGTCAGAGCGCTGCAGCCCGGCAAGCGTCTCGTCGATATCCTTGAAACCGGTCGGGATGCCACGGATTTTTTGCTTGTCCTTGTGGAGCTCGTCGAGCCGCTCAAAACTTTCGGCCAGAATGTCTTCGATTGAAACGACGTTTTGTTTGACGTGTTGTTGACTGACTTGAAACAGCCGGGTTTCGGCTTCTTCGATCAATTCCTTGAGGCTGCGGGTTTCGTCATAGCCCAGCCCGCTAATCTCCGATGAGGTGTGGATTAGCCGGCGGCGCATCGACTTTTGGGCGACGATATCAGCATACTGCTCGACGTGGGCGGCGGTGGGTACGAAGTTGGTCAGTTCTGTCAGGTAGGTCGGGCCACCGATCATATCGAGGTAGCCGTTGGATTTGAGCTGGTCGGATAGTGTCAGAACGTCGATTGCCTGGCGCTTTTCGTAGAGCATGACGACGGCTTCATAGATGTGCTGGTTGCGGGCGTCGAAGAAGTCTTCAGGGGAGATGGAGTCGGCAATCTTGACAATCGCATCGGCGTCAATCAGGATGGCGCCCAACATCGAGGCCTCAGCATCGGTGTTCTGTGGCTGCTCGGTGGGGATTGGCTTGGGGCGGCTGGTCTTGCTGCCGCGGGCTCGGTTGTTTGGTCGGTCGTTATCCATGGTTGTTCCCTGCTACTATTGTACTCATAGTACTTCAGCTCCGCCGAAAATGTTACTGATACTGTCGAGGGCGGCCGGCTTGGTCTGCTCTGGTAGTGCGCCACCGGGGGCGGCATCTTTGACGTAGGTGCAGACAATCGCGACATCTGTCCCCGTTAGCTGCTTGATAAAACCGGCGATGATCTGCTTATTTTTGACCTCGTTGAGACGCTTTTGGTGGAAGGCGAACTTGAACTGTAACTCGATGCCATCAGGGGTGAATATGGGCGTGGCCATACGCAGCACGCCATATATAGTGTTGTACTGCTTCTTGATGTTGGTCAGGACGTCCGGCCAGATAGCCGCCTCGAACGGAGCGCGAGCGGTAGTGTCAGGCGTGGTAACAGGCAGAATGAGCTCGGCAGTGGCTTTTGTAGCTGGTGCTGGTTTAGACCGGGTTGCAGGTTTAACAGCATCAATAACGGGCTTGACAACCGGCGGAGCGACGGAGGTCTTAGGCGCTATTGGTGCTGGCTGTGGTTGCGGTGCTGGCTGGATCTGAATTCCAGTCAGCGTGGTTGATTCCAGCAAATGAATCTCCAGCAGGCGCTCCGGGTCGTGCGAGGCCTGGACTTCGATCAGGTATTTGAGCAGCTGAAGGCTCTGGGCGACCTCTAGTAGCGGCTGATTGTTAGCAAGGCTATGGCGTAATTTGACGGCTAGCTGATTGGCAATCGAGGCGGCCTGTAGGCCTTGTCCATATAACTCGGTGAGTTGAGACAGTATGACGCCCGGCTGGGCACCGCTGGCCAGCGTGATGATCAACTGGTCAATGGCGGCTTCCGGGGCAATACCGAGGAGCTGTTGGACATCAGCGGCCGTTATTACTTTTTTGTCGCTGGCGTGGGCGCTACGTGCCTGGTCGAGGACGCTGATGCTATCACGGAATGAACCTTCACCGTGAGCGGCCAGCAAGGCCAGCGCATCGTCGTCGATCTTGATTCCCTCCTCGCTGGCGATGTGCTTGAGGTGGGCGATCACTTTGGCGGCGCTGACTGGCTTGAAGGTGTAGTGTTGGGTGCGACTGACGATTGTTTCCGGGAGTTTGTGGGCCTCAGTGGTAGCCAGAATGAATACCACGTGGGCCGGTGGTTCTTCGAGGGTCTTGAGCAGTGCGTTGAAGGCCTCACGGGTCAACATGTGGAC
>DHXQ01000027.1:5582-7379 GCA_002413755.1 Candidatus Saccharibacteria bacterium UBA5152
TCGTCGATGATGTAGACTTTGTATTTGCCACTGGTGGGGGCGATGTAGACCTTGTCGCGCAGCTCGCGTATTTCATCGATTCGGCGGTTGCTGGCAGCATCAATTTCAATAATGTCGAGGTGCATCGAGTCGTCTTCGTACGGCAAGCCATTGATCTCGTGCGCTAAGATGCGGGCTATCGAGGTCTTGCCGACGCCGCGCGGTCCGCTAAAGAGGTAGGCATGGCTAATTCGGCCGGCTTGTAGCGCCTGAGCCAAGGTATCAGTAATATGCTCCTGGCCGACGATCTCGCCAAGAGACTTCGAACGATACTTTCGATATAACGCCTGCCCCATGTTAGTACTATTATACGCTTATGCCGAGGCGGGCGCGCGTTGTAGATTTAGTGATATAAAAAATTACAGAGCGGCTTCGAGGGCGGCCCACTCAGCCTGGGAGTCGTCTTCGGGGAGGTTGACGCTGACTTGGTCGTTGGGCTTGGCCTTAAAGTAAGTGACGCTGGCCAGGAGGACACGATAGTGTTTGCCGTTGACGTCAACGAAGTAGTGGCCGTTTTCGAGCTTGAGAGTGCCGACAACTTGTTTGCGAGCGATCGGGCCGATTTGCTTGTATAAGAATGAGCCGTCGTCGGCGATGGTCAGTTTGAGGATGTCACCTTGGACGAGCTTGGACTTGGAAGCGTAGTTAGCCGGGACAGGATATGTCTTGCCATCTGAGCCGACCATGTTTTGCCCATCGAAGACACCTTCGATAACCTTGCCCATGTTGTCTTCGCGGGAAGCGACAGGTGCGACCATAGCGTCATCACCTACCAGGCTGATTAATAGTTCGGTGGCAGCAGCGAGGCTGGTCTCAGCCTCTTGGATAAGTGCTCTCAGTCGTTTGATTTGTTTGTCTGCTACGTCTGCCATTGCGGTATTTTTTTCTCTCTTGCCGTCTCCACGGTTGGTTGCCTCTTTCGAGATCGTTGGTGTTTGTCTGCTCCCTATTTACCTACAGCCTAGCATAGGCCAATAGTCAAGTCAATTCTTGTAGAATATCTGTGGATAAGTGCTCATAATTGACGTGTCGACTAAAAAGTATATGATAGTAAAATGAAATTAGAAAGAGTAAAGCTTGTTATAGCCTCCGAAGGTTGCCAGGTTACTGACGATGCGAACGTGATTCTACGCGCTTTCTCCCACCCACGTTCAGACCAGCTGCGTCGGCCGCCGAGCGCGGCGTTTGCGAAAAACAATCTTTTTGATAGTAAAACCGGCCAATGTGCTATTGTGGCGGTTGGCTATGACGATGACCAAACGGCGGTCAGCGCGGTCGTTGGGACTGAACGTGTCCACGAGCCACATGACTATCAGCAAGCCGGCGAGGCCCGATATATCGGCAAGCCGTGTTTTGAAATGGAACTGCTGGCTACTGACCCAGATGCTCGCCGCCGTGGTCATGCCAGGCGGTTGGTTGAGGCAATTACCCACGTTTCCTTTGATGCTGGG
Organism: Candidatus Saccharibacteria bacterium UBA5152; assembly: GCA_002413755.1. GTDB lineage: Bacteria > Patescibacteriota > Saccharimonadia > Saccharimonadales > UBA4665 > UBA4665. The sequence goes on from DHXQ01000027.1 coordinate 7,073, forward strand.
TTCGACAGTGTGCAAGCCATCTGGGTCGCCGATGGGGCAGTGCCGTTTTGGAACTCATGCGGGTTTACGGCTCTGCCATTTATTACTTTTGGTGACACAGGGTGCTTCATAATGATGGCTCGAACCAGCCGCTGCCAGCAGATATTGCGCTCGATGCGCAACCGGCAGCCCTTGACCGCCTAGCTACCTTCGCCTCGGCTGCTAACGGGAGAAATGTAGATTAATTAGTGAGACACAAAAACCGCTCGGATTACTCCGAGCGGTTTTATATGAAGTGTGAGACTGGGAACTACGCGAGTTCGACAGT
>DHXQ01000027.1:7574-17002 GCA_002413755.1 Candidatus Saccharibacteria bacterium UBA5152
GTCAGATCTTTGACTGCCTTGATGACAGCAACTTTCTGAGCGCCAGCGTCCTTCAGGACGACGTCAAATTCAGTCTTAGCGTCTTCTGCGTCGGCAGCGCCGGCAGCAGGACCAGCAACAGCAACAGCTGCAGCAGCTGGCTCGATGCCGTATTCATCCTTGAGGATGGTTTTGAGTTCGTTTACTTCGAGTACAGTCAACTTTGTAAGGTCTTCTGCAAGTTTCTTTAAATCAGCCATTTCGAGTGATTCCTTCCTTGAGCCCGGTCTAGCGACCGGAGTAATTATTAAGCCGCAGCTTTGTCTGAGATACCGTCAAGCAGAGCGTGAAGGTTGCCAGACAGGGCGTTGGTGATGTCGTTGACCGGTGAAAGCAGCATAGCCACAACTTGGCCGATGAGCTGGTCTTTGCCTGGCAGAGTTGCCAAGGCTTTGACTTCGTCGGCAGTCAGGAACTTGCCGTCTGCAGAAATCGCGCCAACAAATTCAAGTGTTGGGTTGGTTTTTGCAAAGTTGGCGATAGCTTGGGCAGGAGCGACTTCGTCCTGATCGTTGAAGGCGTACAGCAACATACCTTCGAGGGCGCTGGTATCAACACCTTTGAGGGCAGCGGACTGTTGGATAGCCTTGATGACTAAACGGTTCTTGGCGACTTTGAGGACCGTACCATTGGCACGAGCTTCGCGGCGCAAAGACTGGATAGCCTTCACTGTTGTACCTTGGTATTTGGTGACAACGGTCATCTTGGAGCCGGACAGCAGAGCTGCAACTTCGGCAACGACTTCGTTTTTCTTATCTTTGGTTAGTGCCATAGGGTAAATGTCCTTATGTACTTATGTTTAAACACTCGCTATCGACCTGGCGCGAATGCTCGTTGCCAAATCCGCGTTTAGAATAATCTAAAGAGATGATTTGTACCTCGGTGACTTATTAAGATTTGCAACTCACTCTCGCGATCTGCGTATCCGTCACTGTCTCTGGCAACTTAGGTGTCATTATATCTGTTAACGGGGGTTTCGTCAAGCCATGCGGAGAGGTTCTAAACTGCCTGAAGCTCGCGTTCCGCAGACCGGCTGCCCTGCAGCATCCGAGTGTGCTCAGCCCAATCTTCCGGCGCAACATTTCTACCAGTCAGGATAGCGATGGTATTATCCGGTGCATCATGTGCCTCTGCGTGCATCGCCGCACCCGCCAGCCAGCCCGCAACTTCCAGCTGCTGCCCATATACTTGCTCATGGCGTAGGATGGTCCGGGCAATATCCAGATTGCTGACAGTCACAATTCGATCGACGCAGCTCAATATGTTGGGGAATGTAAGTACACCCGGGGCTTTTAGCGCTGTGCCGTCAGAATAACTGTCGGACGATTCATTGGCTTCGCGTCTGTCGGCCAGTTTTGATAGTTGAGCTGAATTATTGTGCTCACTTTGGACCCCAACTACTTCGATGGATGGATCATTCTCTTTGAGTACGGCCGCTGTGTCGCTGATCAGGCCTCCACCACCGATCGGCACGTACACTCGCCGCAATTTGGGCATGCGCGTCAGGAGGTCGACAGCGATGACACTCTGCCCAGTCATAACCTGGTGGTCATCGTAGGGATGGGCGAGCGTCGCTAAACCAGCTTCGCCGTCGGTCCGCAGGCAGGCAGCATAGGCAGCTTCAAAGTCATCACCCTCGGCGTGTAAGATTGCACCCCAATCCAACAGATCGCCCATTTTGGCAGACGAGTCGCCCACGGGCATGTAGGCATGAAACGGTATGCCGAGCGCGTGACAGACGATCGCACAGCCGAGAGCGTGGTTGCCATGGCTCGGAGCTTTGATGCCATGCAGCAGCTCGGGCAGGCTGAGCTGCAAAATCTTATTGGCCGCACCCCGAAGTTTGAATGAGCCGCCGGTGAGCTCGTACTCGTTTTTGAACCATAATCTGCCGCTGGCCTGACCGTCAAAACCATTGGCGGGTGTTAGCGAAGTCTCGCGTGTGAAGTCGCTCGTACGCGCCTTTGCCAGTAATGCGGCGTAGGTGTAGGGCTTCTCGTTCGTCAACCGTAGGAGAGCGTTATCTTCGATGACAACTCGTTCTTGGATACCCGGATAGCCGGCGTAGGCGACGAACAGTTCGCGGAGTGGCGAATCTGTCTCCAGTAAGCGATCGTGGTCGTCGCGGGTTACTTCTTTATCTTGGGACTCCAAGAAGACATCGGGAACATGGGGTGCGTGGGCTGGATAGTGCATGGTACTCTTTCGTAAACATTAAAAAAGGCTTCGGGATCGAAGCCATTGATTGCCGGGACTGTGCCTCAGGATTAGCGAATAATCCTGGCTTCGACCATAGCGAAGCACAGCCCCCTTGGGTTAATAATAATTTGAAGAAGTGCTTGTGCTTGCTGGATCATAACTATACCCTACATCTAACAACGTCTGCCGAGTGGTGTCAAGCACTTTGAGACGATAAAATCACATTGACAGGGCTGTTAAATTAGATATAATATCCAGCCGTGATCAACTCTGCCCGTCTACTCAAGCAAAACACCTGCCGCATTATGCTCGCAGGTTTATTTGAATGATCCGGCAGATACACTCACGCTAACTTGAACTGCCAGCCGGACCAACAACCAAAGGTCCGGCTTTTTTAAAGCAAATCGGAAATTAGTTATGACAGAAATCTTAGGTGCCATGCAACCCGACCCTTCTACCGCCAATAAGGCTATTTTGTTGCACTATCCTATAACTGGCGCCGACAAAGAGGAGATAGAGTTTGAGCTGAAGCAGCTTAGCAACGATTTACGCGCGGGTCCGGATGTAAGCCGGCAATTTAAAGGTACGACGCCAAACGGAGTGCAACTTGTTTACGATACTACTGTGCCTGAAGCAGCTGAATCTGATCAGGACAGATATTATGCCCTCAAAGACGCCTCAAACTTTCTGGTTGCAGCTGGCAGGGTTGCGCTCGGGGATGCGAAACCAGGTGACAGTAAAAGATTTCATTATTATCTGGAAGATCCGCTCCACAGACAGGCGAACGATGGCCTGCTTACAATATTCGCCAAGGGTCTGGGGCGATTATATCCCGTCAAAAAAGCTGCCAAGCTGTCAGGGGTCATCGTGACTGTTGAGGCCCTAGGGCGAGCGCGCGAAGACACTGAGATTCAAAAAGATCAACCAGTCGATTATCAGGAGTGGTTAAGGTTTGCGAAATTACTGGGTTGGAGTGAACGCAGAATCCGACAAGGCCCAAAGACATGCACCACAGTGCTTCCACCGCTACATGTGCCGCAGGCGATATGGTACAGTTTCGAAAGGGTCGAGTAAGGTTGCGCACTGATACTATTTCGAGTCGAGCTGGTCCAACTTATATTGGGTGTAGCGCTCGGCAGCTAGTCGGGTGAGTTTGTCGTCTTCACCCTGGTTGACGAACTTCATGGCGTTGGCAATAATCGGGTGGACTTCGGCGACTTTGTTGTGCATTTCAGACACCAGTTTACGGTAGGTCGGGTGGCCCTGCGGGCTGGTGCGCAGTTCGTGAAAATGAAAAGCCTCGCGGGCGTTGTAGGTAAACTTCCAGCGCATTTTGTGGCCCAGGAGCGTGGCGTATTGCGCTTCTAATGCGTGCCCATTTGACTGTAATAAACTGTGCAGTTTCAGACTGATAGCGAAGCATTCCTCGAACATATCGACCAGCCCGGCATCCTCGACAAGTTTTGGCACATCGAAACCATAGCGCGGTGTGAGCTCCTGCCACACTAAGTCGTCAACCATCCGGTGGCGCTGCAGGTCGCAAAAAATACCAAAATCACAGACGATATCCCAACTGTAATGGATCTTTTCGAGTGCCCTGCCCGGTTTGTGCCGGCGGTTTAAACGTTCGCCGAAATAGGTTTGCATTACTGCAAGCTTGTCATCGTATGACCAGTGCGAAACTTCATCCTTGATATCAGCGAGTGGTAAGTGGCTGTGCTCGTAGAGAATGTCGGCGACGATGTCGAGCTCATTGCGCGGGTAGACCTCTGTCAGAGTAATTGCTGGCGGTTGGCCGTCGGCATGAACCTTGGAAAGCTTGTCATGGGCCAGTTCTGCAGTCTGGGTGCGGGTATTGGCACGGTAGGCGATCATCGCTCCGCCCCGTTCGGGCTTGTCGGCCCGTTCCAGCAAGACTGGGACAACTTTGCGGGCCTGCTCGAGTAATTGCTGGCCAATATCCCGGGCTTCAGGCATATCATCGCTCAGCAGATGCATGATCAGGCTTTCGAGGGCTTGGCCGGAGGCGTAGATGCCGACTGTAGTCGTCGTGGCTGTCGGTAACACTAATCGGGCAGCGTCGCAGGCCTGAGCCCGGACAGCACCGCGCCAGGCACCATCACGCTCCTTTTCTGGTGTGTCGGAGGTACCGGTAATATAATCAGTCAGTTTATGGACCATATTGGAATAGAGATCGAAGATGGCGTCCATGTGCAGGATGTACTCATCGCGGACTGTGCCCAGCAGTGTCTGGGGGACATAGTAACGATACTTACCATCGGCTGATTTTTGGTCAAAATAGATGTAGCGCGTCGATTGTTCCAGATAGGCGGCCAGCCGGCCCCATTCCAGTTTTTTGGTCATGTATTTGGTGGTATTCTCGATCACGAAATGCAGCCCGGCCAACTGTTGCACCGAGTCGTCACCGTAGGCTGTAATAACCCGCCTCAGCAGCTGCTCATCTTTGCCTAACTTGGCGGCAAATTCGTCGAGAATTGTGATCCGCATGTCATCACCGCGCCGGCTGAGGCGGGCCATGGCGGCTGCGATCGTCATTGGGCTGAGTTTGTCGGTGAAGGCATAAACATTGCTGTCTGTGGAGGTGACAGCGTCACTCAGCCACTCGCGACCAGCATCAGTAACGCTAAAGCTGCCGTTTTCGTGCTTTTGCACCAGCGGCTCATCGGGCCCAGTTGACTTCTCCGTGACTGCGGGCAGGCTGGGTGGCGCGGCCTGAGCTGTAACGGCAGCTGGCTGCGAAGTCTGCATGACTGGTGGTTCGTGCTCCGGAGTGGTGCTGGTGGCAGCACTTGGCGTGCGTGCGGCCAGGGTGTTTGATACTAAGCGCCAGATTGTTTCGGAAATTTCATCCTGATTGACACTGGCGTCGACAACCGGTAGTTTGCGCTGGTTGGCCTCCCATAGGTAACCGGCACGGACGCGCTCCAAAAAGTCGCGGCCGAGATTGTCGAAGCGTTCACCGGCACCACGGTCATGAGCCCGCTCGATGAGAATATTGACCGGTGCATCCATGATGATGCACAGGTCGGGCTCGACACCGTCAACCGCGAAGCTAATAATACTATTGATTGTGGCGTAATCCGGTACGTCGCCCCGGCCGTAGTACTGGATAGCTAATGTCGTCAAATAGTTGCGGTCGACGACGCAGATAATCCCCTGCTCGACGCTTTGCTTGATGATTTGCAGCGATTGGGCGCGGGCCGCGTTGTATAACAGTACCTCGGCGCGAGTATTCATGGGATAGCGAGGATCCTGGGTCAGTTGGCGGATGGCCCGCGCCGTCAGGTCGCTTTGGCTGTCGGGCTCACGTAGCACGCGGACTGGCAAACCGGCAATCTGTAGTCGCCGGGCAAGCTCCTGTATCTGGGTCGTCTTACCGGCACCCTCGGGACCCTCGATGACAATGTATTTGCCGCGGATATCAGTCATACTGTAATCCTTCAATCTTCTGGGGGATGATACGGCTATCTTTGTAGGCCTTAGGTAGCATCATATCCGGTGACCAGGTCTTGATAATGGTCTCCAGATCAGTCCCCTGTTGGTACTTGCCGCTGAAGCCGCCATCGCGGCCTTGGCCGTATGAACCGTCGACTTCGCCGGTGGTATGGTAGACGATCTGGGCGATGCGTTCGCCGACGGGGATCAGTACGGTTTCGCGCTCGTTGAGGTTATAAATTTCCAGCGTCAGGCGGTTGATGTAGCCCGGGTCGATCCAGCCGGCGTCAAAACAGACAGCAATGCCGTTGCGTCCCCAGCTGGAGCGGGATTTTACTTCGGCAGCACCTGGTGGCTTGATGCCGAAGAATTCGTGGGTGTGGGCTAAGATGCGTTCGCGCGGCTTGAGGGCGATGACTGGATGGTCGAGTGGGATGTTCTTCTGTGGGCTGAAACCATTTAGTTTACACCATTCGCCGTGCGGCATGGCCTTGTAGGGGCCGTCGAAATAACGTTCGACGTCTTCGCGGTCAAATGGGTTGTAGATGGTCCGTTCCTGCATACGTTCGATGCGGTAGTAGTAATAGCCAAGAGTAACGTCAAGGCTGGCTTGGCTGACGTGCTTAGGATCAAACGGATGACAGACAATGTGTCCGCTGGCGAGCGCCTGGGTGATGTCGGTGTTGCTGTAAACTCCCATAATGATCTTCTGGTACGTTACGTACTAAGCTGCTCCTCCACAGTAGTACCATTTTAGCTGACCATTGCTCAGCGGAGCAACAAAATAACAATGTGTTTTTTACGCAAAAGGTGTCAAAATGCTTTTGCTTGATAGACTCGTTGGAGTGTCTGATTGTGAAAGTCCATGACATACGCTGCTGCCGTCCGGCGAAGATGTCGCGGCGACTTGTTATCAACGACAACTGCGTGGGGGTCGAGCTGAGGATCTGAGCTAGGCGCGACTACGGCCGTCCGGCGCCGTGGCCCGTTCGGTCTGATTATCACTACGGAAGTGCCGCCTTGCTTGGCGATAATACGGTGGTCAAGGGCAAATTTTATGCCAGTAACGACGAATAGCTTGCAACCGCCTGCCTGCGCAGCCTTGGCTCCCTCCGCTATGTCTTTAGCGGATAAACTGACGTCAACTTTGCCGGGAACGTACTGAGTGATCCATCGTAGCAGCTCTGCATTGTGCCCTTCAGTTTGATTCGCGGGTGTGATTGTAATATCAAGGATACTATCATCCTGATCGGCGGCTCTGACATACGCCCATAGAGGATTGTTACAAGCGGGTTTGTCGCCGACATGCAGGCGCGGCTGCCGCAACAGCGACTCGTCGAACGGTATACCGATCTGGTTATACAGGCTACCACTCAGAACAGCACCAACCCTCTCGAGAACCGGACTTTCGGCAGTTGAGGTGCCATATCCACAGCGCCGGCTGCCGATGGACGTTCGCAGTGCATTGGCAACGTTAAAGATTAACAGGCTGGGATCGGCTACCTCAACTGTCGGTTCAGCCTCATGGATGCCTTCGATGAATTCGGCTGTGCTGGCCTCATTGTTACCGGCGATACCGAGTACTCTCATGCTAGACATAGCGAGACTAGTTAGCGGCAGCTGTTTCAACGGTGATGGATGGGCCCATCGAAGTTGTCAGGTGGATCGCCTTGACGTAGTTGCTTTTGACGCTGGTTGGCTTGTTACCTTTGATGGAAGCTAGCGCAGCGCTGGCGTTCTCGGCCAGGCGGTCAGCACCAAAGCTGACCTTACCAATGCCGAGATGGACGATACCGGTGGTGTCGACACGGTATTCAACCCGGCCGGCTTTGGCTTCTTTGACGGCCTTGGCGACGTCAGTGGTGACGGTGCCGCTCTTCGGGTTTGGCATCAGGCCACGTGGACCGAGGGTCCGGGCGTATTTACCAAGCTTGGCCATCTGTGATGGTGTAGCGATCAGCGTGTCGAAGTCCATGCTGCCCTTTTCGAGCAATTTGGTGACTTCGTCGATACCAGAGATGTCAGCGCCGGCGGCAGTAGCCTTGGCGGCGTCATCGACGTCAGCAAAGACGGCGACTTTGACGGTCTTACCGGTGCCCTGTGGCAATACGAAGTTGTCGCGGATGTTCTGGTCAGCGTGGCGTGGGTCAACATTCAGGTTGATGTGCAGTTCGACGGTGGCGTCAAACTTGACCGGGCTGGTCTTAACCGCCAGGTCGAGGGCTTCGGTCAGGTTGTAGACCTTGCCGACTTCGATCTGTTCAGCGACTTTGCGGAACTTCTTGCCCTGGCGCTCCAGGCGGCTACGGGTTGGGTTTTGGTGCTGCTTTGGCTTCTCAGCATCTTCGGTTTCTTTGTCAGCCTTCTTCAGCTTGCGCTCTTCCTTGGCGGCTTCTTCTTCAGCTTCGGTCAGAGCCTTGGCGCTGCGCTTGCCGGCCTTGGCGGTTGGCTTGGGCTTGGCATCTGTTACTTCTTCTACAACTTCTGTTGTTTCGACGTCGACGTCGACGATCTGATCTTCTATAACAGCCTCGATAGGTGTCTCATCGACGGCCTTAGTCGCCTTGGTTGCTTTCTTTGCTGCTGGTTTCTTCTTGGCTTCTGCCATAATGTTTCTCCTTCGTGGTGTTGACGGCTGTTTTACGGCCTCCCACGACTGTAATTTACTGGTTATTATCTTCTTGTGGGCGGGCAATCTCTTGCCCTGCTTCAATAGTCTTTTTCATTTCCTCAGACATCGTGTCGCCGTTGCGGGCTGCTAGATCGCCTAGGAACTCTTGGAGTTCTGGATCTAGTCCAACAAAGAATTTCGCAGCGGGCGATGGCTCTGCGTCCGGACCTTCGGAAGCTGTCATAGGGGTTAGCCTTCGACTTCGACGCCCATGCTGCGAGCAGTGCCGGCGACCATTTTCATGATAGCTTCGACGTCTTCAGCGTTCATGTCAGACGCTTTGTCTTCGGCGATCTTGCGCAGGTCGGCCTGACTCAGCTTCTTGCTGATCTTTTCGCTGTTTGGCTTGCCTGAACCCTTTTGGATACCGAGTGCTGCCCGGATGCGGTCGTCGGTGGGCATGCCGACAACGCGGAATTTCATAGTTTTGTCGGTATAAACGGTGATGTGCGCGGTAACGGTTGCACCTTGCATTTCACGGGTAGCGTCGTTGAATGGATTGATAAAATCCATCATGTTGACACCGTACTGACCGAGCGTGCTACCAACGGGTGGTGCGGCGCTGGCCTGACCGGCTTTAATCTTCATCTTCAGATTAGCGCGGATTGGTTTCTCTGCCATAATTAATACTCCTTATTCGAACGTTCGGACCGTTGAAGCATCGGCCTACTAGCTCTCCTACCGTCTCTATTAGTGGATAGTAGTGCGTAACAGATATAGATTATAGAACAGAACGGTATAAAAGTAAACAGACTAACCGCTATATTGCTGCATATGCTCGGCGGAATAATTCGTCCTTGATTCGTCCGTAATGTTGGCTCAGGGCTATGCCGTCGAACGCTAGCTTGCGGAGCTCGGCATTAGGCTGGACAACTGCATTAATAACGGTTGCGTGAACAAGCTTTCGCAACCGCTTGCGGCCAGCATGGAACCGGTCGGCGTCGACAAAGTCGGCCGTATCTGCTTCAGTCAGTTTGAGCATGACGCCAATAAGTTCATGAAACTCCCAGTCAGCACATGCCCGGCTTGGGCGCGGAGGACGGGAGGCTAATCTCTCGCATGC
>DHXQ01000041.1:0-2252 GCA_002413755.1 Candidatus Saccharibacteria bacterium UBA5152
TCTGATCTGTTAGTTGTGTGATTTGGTAGCCTCGGCTACCGGTGGCGCACTCATCTGAGTGCTGTGGTGTCTATGTTATGCCCGTGCGGGCGGCATAATCATTGGAGACACCACGAAGACCGGCTTCATGATGAGTCGGCAACGGGAAATGAGTTGTGAACTGAATCTGCTCATACTGGCTAGGAGTATACACTATATGTGCTTAAAAATAAACGAGATACTACCCCTGCTACGAATGAGAAACTACGAATAGAGCAAAGAAGGCAAAGCAGTTTTTGAGCATATGTACCCCGATCCCGGCCCACAGGTTGCCGGTTTTTTGACGCAACGCACAAAGCACGAGAGACAATACGAAGGTGTCGATAGCCGCCGTCCACAGTGGTGGCGCTCCACTGCCGAGCTGGAGATGAGCAATGCCGAAAAATAGGCTCGTCAGCAAGGCTGCCTTAACAACTGACATCCCCCGCTTCAAGCTACTGAATAAGAAACCGCGCATCACGATTTCCTCCACCAGCGGCGGTAATATCACCAGGCTGACGAAGGTTACGACGTACGCCAGAATCGAATCTGGCTTATCAAATCCGAGTTGCTGGTGCTGCCCTTTATCCAAATGAAACAAAGCTATAGCAAGTAGGATGACTACGCTGGTCAGTACGTAATATGAGGCAGTGCCAGCCAGAAATGCCAGAATGTTATACATCCGGGGTTTTATAAGGCCAATCGACGCATGGGAAGCCTTGTTGCTGCGCATAAATAACACCAGCAGACCCAGTGTTAACGCCTCAACGGTAAGCGTGTAGGCAAATTGCACGTAGCTCGAGTTGCCCAGATGGGTTACTGGTGTAACAATATCAAATATCAGCTTCCCTAACTGACCGGCTGCGAGATAGATACCGACAACAACCAGTACGCCCATCAGCGGCGACACTGGAAAGCTAGCGTCGGCTTTCTTGGATGCTTCGGGAGTGGCTGTATCTGTGTGCGCCATATCCATATATGTTAGCCTAATTTAGTTTAGAAAAAGCGTCTGATATCGACGATCGTGATCAGAACGATCAGCAGCAGCAAGAATATGAAGCCGCCGGCATTGATCAACTCTTCTTTATCCTGGCTGAGCGGCTTCTTGATAGCCCGAGTAATCAGCATCAGCCACAGCCGACCACCATCCAGCGCCGGAATCGGCAGAATATTCATAATCGCCAGCGTCAGTGAAATGATAGCGATTATCAGCAGGATGAACCTATACCCTAGTGCACTGCCGTCTTTCAAAATTACGAAGATTCCGACTGGCCCGGAGACCTGCGACGAGGCAGATGTCTGGCCATGCTGCCGGGCCGTTTTGTTGCCTGTCACACCACCGGCGATTAAGCTGCCAAGTCCAGCTACGGCCTTTCCTAGACCCTGAAATGTCAAAACCGTAAACTGCTTGATCAGTCCGCCAGCGACTATCGGTGCTGACCATGTCGAACGATTGTAAGCCAATCCGCTGCCGTCCACGCCTACACCCAAATAGGCCTTTGGGTGCTTGGTGTCTTGGCTTTTCTGGACTTCGGCTGTAGACACCAGCTGTGCTGTCCGGACTATAACTTTTCCCTGATGTTTGAATTTCAGGACCAATGGTTGGCCGGCATGCTGCTTTGTTATGTCTGAGAATTGGCACTCCGGAAGAATCCGGTGTAAATTATTTGCGCTACTTCCGACAGCCAACAGTTCATCACCCTTTTGCAAGCCAATCTTACTGGCGGGAGAGTCAGGCTCAACAAGGCCGGCATACAGATGACGCGTGTCTTGTACGACGTGCGTGTCCTGCTTCAGCGTGAATTGGTTACAGATAAGTATTGGCGTTCCCGCCCAAGCCAGCCCTGTGAGTAGCACGAAGGCCGTGATCAGGTTCATGACGACACCGGCGGCCATAATCTTGGACTTGGCCGGTAATGAAGCAGCGCCGAAAGTCCCAGGGGCCGTATCAGTATCGTGCTCGCCCTTGAGCTTTACGAAACCACCAAGAGGCAAGAGATTGATTGTAAATAACCAGCCGCCCTTGGTCTTTTTTTTGAATAATCGGGGTGGGAAACCAATGCCAAATTCTTCGATTTCGACGCCGTTGCGCTTGGCCATAATGAAATGACCGAATTCGTGCACCACTACCAACCCGACAAACATAATCAAACCCAAGATAAATAACAGCATTAGTTCCCAAATCTCCTTTGTAGTTTGCTATAGCGTACGAGCATTTCCTGAAGCTCGGCTGG
>DHXQ01000041.1:2441-4911 GCA_002413755.1 Candidatus Saccharibacteria bacterium UBA5152
TGGCCGCCATAATTCAGGCACAGCAGTAAGGTACCGCGAGTGTTATCCTTGGTTTTTTCTTCGGCATCGTGAATTGCCCGCACCAGAGCCTTACCGAGCTTGAACTTTGAGCCCATGGTTTGCAGGCGGATGCCGTGCTTACAAAAATTATCCAGCTCGTGCCTAATGACCCAGGCCATTAGTTTCATCAGATAGGATACTTCCTCTCGGCTGCGGCTCCAGTTTTCGGTCGAAAAGACGTAGGCTGAGACATATTCCACCCCGGCTTCAAAGGCCGCATCGCTCACCTTCTCCAGTGTCTTATATCCAGCATGGTGCCCTTCGGTCACAGGCAGACCGCGTTCCGCAGCCCAACGGCGGTTGCCGTCCAATATCAGGCCGAGATGGCGCGGTACAGTAGCAACCTGCGGCACGGCCGCTGCGAGAGTTTGACTCATATGTATGTAAGTATAACAGGTTCCGACAGCCTAAACGGTCATGATCTCGTTTTCTTTGGCGCGGGCCGACGCTTCGGCTTCGGCCTTGCTGGCACTCATGGCATCGTCAACCTGACCGGACAGGCGCTTGGCATCGTCTTCGCCGATCTCTTTGTCCTTTTTGGCTTTATCAATGGCATCCATGGCATCGTGGCGCACACTGCGCAGCTGAATCATGCAATCTTCCTGCTTGGCACCGACCTGCTTGACGATCTCGCGGCGGCGCTCCTCAGTCAGTTGTGGCACCGATATCCGGACGACACGGCCATCATCGGAGGGGTTCATCCCCAGTGCTGGGTTATTGCGGATCGCCGTCGCAATCGCCTGCAGGTTGCTCGGGTCAAAGGGTGTGATCTGGATCAGTTGGGCTTCGGGTGCTGTCACCGTAGCAACCTGGTTGAGCGGCATCGGTGTACCATAAGCCTCGATGATGACACCGTCGAGCATACCAGCGCTGGCGCGACCGGTACGCAGGCTCTTTAGGCCATCGCGGAAGTGCTCCACGGCTTGGCTGAATTTGGATTTGGCTTGGTCGACAACTTGAGTGGGATTCATTACTACTCCTTAAGGTTCTAACCAGACATTATACAAGAAAACCGGCGGAGATATGAGTTAGGCGACCTCGCCGAGAGCCATGCGGCTGTAGCGGCGGACGACGATGTTTTCGCCAAGGCGGGCGTTGTGCTCTTTGACGTAGTCACCGACTGTTTGATCAGGGTTCTTGATGAACGGCTGGTCCAGCAGGCAGCGCTCAGCAAAGTACTTCTTGAGTTGGCCTTCGACAATGCCGGCAATCATGGCTTCCGGCTTGCCTTCGGTTTTCAGCTTCTCGGTGAATTCAGCGGCGGCCTTATCGCGGTCCTCGGCTGGGATTTCGTCAGAGCTCAAGTATTGTGGGGCTGAAGCGGCGATGTGCATGGCGACGTCTTTGACGAGACCAGTGAAGATTTCGTTGCGAGCCACGAAGTCGGTTTCGCAGTTCACTTCGACGATGACACCGATGCGGTTGTCGTGCAGGTAGCTGCCGATAACACCGGCGCGGGCTTCGCGCTCACCGCGCTTGTCGGCCTTGGTCATTCCCTTTTTGCGCATCGCATCGAGAGCTTTGTCGAAGTCACCTTCGTTCTCTTCGAGCGCCTTTTTGGCGTCGGTCAGGCCAACACCGGTCAGGTCTTTCAGTCTTTTTACTTCTGCGATATCAATTGCCATAGGGTTATTTCCTTTCAATTCTTTGGATTAGCGATTAGGCGGCCAGAACGACTGGCTTTTCGTCTTTGTCAGGTGCCGGGGTGGCTTTTTCGCGCTTTGCTTGTCCGGCTTGGACGGCTTGCTTGATATATTCACAGATCAATTCAATCGTCTTGATCGCATCGTCATTGCAAGGAATTGGGTAGTCAGCCAGAGATGGGTCAGCGTTGGTGTCGACCAAACCAATGATCGGAATACCGAGCTTGCGGGCTTCACGAACGGCGTTGACCTCGTTGACCATGTCGAATACGAAAACTGCACCTGGGCGAGACGACATGTTCTTGATACCACCGTAAATGTGGTTCTTTTCGTCGATTTCTTCCTGGAAGCGCTGCACTTCGAGCTTGTTGTACTTGTTTTGCAGCTCGCCAGTGCCCATTTTTTCTTCAAGGTCTTTAAGGCGCTTGATCTGAGTGCTGATGGTTGGCCAGTTGGTCATCATACCACCGAGCCAGCGGTTCACAACGAAAGGCTGCTTGGTGTCCTGTGCCAACTTAAGGACGATGTCCTTGCTCTGGCGCTTGGTGGAGACGAACAGGATCTGCTTGCCATCACCGACGGCGTGGTTGACGACTTCCAGCGCCTTGTCGAGGGCGGTGACAGTCTTGGCAAGGTCGATGATGTGAATCGTGCCACGCTTGCTGTGGATGTACTGCGCCATCTTGGGGTGCCAACGGCTGGTCTGGTGGCCAAAATGAGCCCCAGCTTCTAATAGTTTCTTCATGTCTACATCAACTGTAGCCATA
>DHXQ01000041.1:5169-6908 GCA_002413755.1 Candidatus Saccharibacteria bacterium UBA5152
GTAACAGATACAGATCACCTTGCCAATACCCACACACAGCAAGCTGAGGGGATTGGCGAAAAACAGGTGGGTGCGCTATACTTATACATAACAAGTTTGAGCAGTTTTATCCTGTTATATATGAAAAAATATCGCGTCAAAATGACAGTCCGGAGCAATAGTCTCGCTTTAATCGTGACCGCAATAGTGGGATTGAGTGGTATGTGGCTGGTAAGCCAAAGTCTGGCGGCCAGTACCAGCCCCTATGGCACGGCCGATTACTGCGCCCTCGAAGGCAGCGATACCGTCATATATGGCTGGGCCAACGATGCCCAGGCCACGGCCACGGCACAGCCCAGCGTGGTCGTAAAAGTGGGTGTCGTATCAACCACCGTGACTTCACCGCTTAATTATCGGACGGCAGCCATTAATACATTTATTGACCAGAACCATCCCGGCGATCCCAAGCCCGGCTTCTATGGCTTCCGGGCGGTTATCAGTAACCTCTACAAAGATAATACCTATGCAATATCCGGAACGGTCATCAATGTCGGTGCCGGCAGCAATACAGCGCTCGCTATTAACGGCGGCCATTATGTTGATGGAGATACCAGCAAACCCTACTTCGCCGGCGGTGTTATACCAAAAGCCTGCACGCTAACGCGCCCCACGCCACCTCCACCTCCACCTCCAGGGCCAGGGCCGACTCCTCCGCCACCAGCACCGACTCCAACCCCTACGCCAAAGCCCACACCTAAACCTTCTCCTGTCCCAGCTCCAACGGCCGACGCCAACGGCGGTGTAGTCGCTGGTACGTTAGCAGCTACCATTACAGTTCCGGCCGGCAATGCCAGCAAGATACATATTCTGTACGGTTCCGACCCCGTTCTGTTATCCGAGAAGACCGACGACAAGGATACGAACAATGCCGACACTCAGTTCGACCTCACCAGCCTCAATCCCGCAGCGGATTACAGCTACCAGATCGTCCGCACGAATAGTGCCGGGCAAACAGTCACCTCTGGCGTAGCCACCTTTACTACTGCTGGGTTCAGCATCGTACTCCATTTCGTCAATGATAAAGGTACGGCCATTTCCGGAGTTAGTTGTAGCATCAAAAGCACAGATTACAAAGCCAAAAGCGACAAAGACGGCTTAGCCACATTCAAGGGCGTTAAGCCCGGCGACTACACTATCGACTATACATATAACGGCGCCTCCCACACCCTGCCAATCGTCGCTGACGCCACCGGTATAAGTTCTGATGATGCCATCAAGACCACTGAGGCTAGCCTGCAATACTACGTCAATGTCGACAAAGTAAGCGTTGTTAATGTCACGAACAAGCCAGTCAGCAAGTCAGGCAAAATTATTCTCGGCATAATCCTACTGGCAGCCATTATCGCCGTTGCCCTAATATTCGTCATCCGCAGGCGACGATATGCCAGTCCGTACGCTGATACCGTTGATGAGAATTACCAGTTCAATACTTCATCAGAGCCATCTGGAGATGTTGGAGTCGAGCAGCCAGTACCGGAATTTGCTCCACTTCCTTTACCAACTCCCGACGCACCGTCCACAGCCGTACCTCCCGTTTTCCCGTCCCTTGATGAGAGTAACCCTAATCCGCCGGCTCCTGTTGCGCCCGTGCCTGATGACCGGCCACGCGGCCCCAACGGCATGATATTACCGGGTGATTCACCCGAGCACATGGGCTTGTCCCTCAAAGAAATGGTACTGCGTAGTATGGCCGAAGCTGA
>DHXQ01000001.1:0-4021 GCA_002413755.1 Candidatus Saccharibacteria bacterium UBA5152
AGCCAGCCGGAGCACCTGATGCTGCACGTCTACCGGCTACCCGAACTGGTTATGCAAGAGGTTTAGTGCCGACTACCACCTGATAACGCCACAAGCCCTCGCGGAATGTATCATAGAGCCGGCAATTAGCCAGTGTGTAATCTCTGCGGATGGTATCGATCAGTCGGAGTTTATGGAGCACACCGACAAATGGGAGTACCTTAGCGGCGTTGTGGTGGCACTTCTTTAGCGATGGCTCGACGTTATCAGATATATCATGGAAGACACTATCCTGAAATCCGGCTGCCGTGAGATACTCGCTATACTGCCCTGGCGTCAGCAGGTCGGGCATCATCCAACCATCCAGGAATGGCTTCATCCGGGCTTGCTCTTCCGCCGAAAGCGGCGGGTCCTGGCGCAACAGATATTCTGAGATCAATAAACGGCCACCGGGCTTGAGCAATCGAAAAGCCTCACGAACAAATAGCGCCTTGTCGTCACAATGGACGATACTTTCCACTCCCCAAACCACATCGAACGAGGCGTCTGGCAGGCCGCTATGGGCGTAATCAGCTTCGATAAACCGTAATTTGCTGGCGGCCGGTGAAGCCGCTGCCAATTTCCGGGCTTTCTGCACTTGATAACCAACCAGCGTCACACCGGTCGCCTGACAGCCAAGGTGTTCCGCCAGCCACAGCGATGAGCCGCCATAGCCGCATCCGGCATCGAGCACGCTGTCAGCGGGCTGGATAGCGGCAAACTCGGCCAGCTTCTGGTTCATCTGTAGCAGCGAGGCTTCGTGCGGCGTTGATGGTGAATCATAATAGCCAAAATGCAGTGCCTGTGCCCGCTTACCCGACCAGAAATGTTCATAATCAAAGTTGGTCGACTTATAATAGGCCTGCACTTTACGCGTTTGGTCGGACATATAACCCCTTACCTAAGATAACCACAATGCCGATCGCCAGCGGGATCAGTTGCACCTCGGATGTCGATAGGCCCGTCTGCTGGACGCACAGCAAGTGAGCCAGAATCATCAGGATAGCACCGTTGCCTACCCGGGCGATTACGGCTACGATCTGTTCCTGCTCGCGAATCTGCGGGCAGCGCGCCAACTTATATAACCAGTACCATACCAACAGCGCGCCAACAATTAATGAAAGTACGACGCCGTAAGCGTATGAGGTCGCAGCGGCGACCAGCAGCATGGAGGCGGCCCACAGCACACCACTAACCACCGTCGTTACCCGCGGGCCAAACCGCAGCAAAAAGGTCAGCTTGCCATGCTGCTGGTCGCCTTTGACGTCTCGAAAATCTTTCAGCAAGAGGCGCGCCATGAAGCCGAGGCATAGCCCAGCCGTCAGCAGCCATGGATACGTAGGCGAATTTGCAACTGCCCAGAAGCCAATCGTGAACGAATAGTATGTATAGGTGATCGCCAACAGTACCGGGCTCAAAAATGTCCGGTCGGTAATCCGCAGCGGGCGTATCGAATAGGCATAATCGATCAGCAGGACAATGGCCGACAACACCACCCCGCGCCAACCAAAAAATGCTGACAAGGCAAGCGTTGCGGCCACACTACCAGCGTGTATCAACCAAAATTGACGATTGCTGATGTCACCCGACACTAGCGGCCGGTCGCCGGCATTCTGCAGGTTAATGGCGTCGATTTCGCGGTCGGTGTAGTCGTTAATTGAGTTGGCATGGACCGTAAAAGCAATCATCATCAATAAGCCCGCTGCTACCCTGAGATCTAGACCGCCGGCCGCGGCTGCGCCAACGAAGACCAGCGCAAAACAAGTGGCGATGATGCGGATGCGGGCGAATTTTATAATTGAGCGCAGCATAGTTTTATTTTTTAAGCACCTTGGCGGGTATATAACTCAAAGCCACAAACAATAAAACCGGCCACAGGAATGGGTAGAATCCAATCAAAACGGCAAAAAAACAGATCTCCAGCAAGATGGCAATTTTTTGAGTTTTCACTTTTCGCATCTGCCTCAAAGTATAATATACTGAGCGGTAAATGGGTAAATACGAACAACAGCGCCTGCAGAAAATTTATGCAGACAGCGTCCTCAAGCCACCGTACAAAAGGATGCCGCTGGTCCGGCGATTTTGGATTTTTCAAACCGAGCGTATTCCCCTGCTGGTCATGCTGGCCATAGCCCTTGCACTCACCGCAGCTATCGCACGGCTTGACGGTAACTTCCACCCCAGCCGGGTCATCATAGCCAGCCTGATGGTCGTCTTATATTTCCTGCAAATTCGCCTGGCTGATGAACCCAAGGATTTTGAACACGATAACCAGTATTATCCTAACCGACCGGTTCAGCGCGGCGTAATCACACTCAAAGAATTGGCGGCTATCAAAAATGGCGTAATCGTTGGCTTCTTGGCACTCGGCACATTGACCGGTTCATGGCTGATTCTGGCGCTGGCTATATTCCAGCAGTTTTATTCGTACCTGACGCGTCAGGAATTCTTTATGCGTGATTGGCTCCGCAAGCATTTTCTAACCTACCAGTTCTCGCACTACGTCCAGCTGTTTATTCTAGCTTGGCTGATCCTCAGCGTCCTGGCGGTCCAGCCATTGTCCGAGCGGCTCCTCTATTTTGTGTACATCATGCTGATGATCGGCATCATTGAAGCCTCGAGAACCATTGGTGGTAGTGACAAAGAGGCCGCCCACGACCGCTACTCATATCGGCTCGGCATACCACTGGCGCTCGGGTCATTCATCATGTTTACGTTGGCTGTGGTTGGCTACACGCTCATCCTGATTTACCACACGGGCGGTCAGCTCAACTGGTGGTTATTAGCCGTCGGTATTCTAGCAGTTGGCTGGTCGATCAACAGATACGTACACAAACCTGTGACTAAAAATGCAGAGTTGATGAATGGCATGTCGCTGGTGATGTATCTCTGTTCAGCCATTACGCTTCTGATGAGCATCTGATATGCGCGGGAGTAAAGCCGGAAATCTCGAAATCCTACAAGCTCTGGGGCTACATGTCCCAGAGTTCTATGAAATTAACGCCAAGCAACTGGCCAAGCTTGATGATTCGAAAATTGCTGGCCAACTGAGCACCGAGTTCCTGGCCTGGTGCCACGAGCACAATTGTCAGTCAGTCGCCGTTCGCTCGTCGGCCGAAGCCGAAGACGGTACCGAGCAATCGTTTGCCGGCCAATACTCTAGCGTCATGAACGTCGCCGGCAAAGCCGATTTCCTGCAAGCCCTGCGCGCCGTTGCCGCCAGCAAAGCCAGCAGCGCCTACAGTACGAAGCGCGACAAAGTCCACGCCATCATTCAACGCTACATCGAGCCGGATGCAGCCGGCGTACTCTTCACTGTCAACCCAGCCAACGGCCGGGCCGAAATGCTCATCAACGCCATTACCGGGCACGGTAGCGCAGTTGTCGAAGGTCATGACACCGCCGCGTTGCACATCGACCGGATGACCGGTGACATTCGTTCGGTTGATGAACAATCTGTGCTATCCGACGAACAGGCCAGGCAACTGCAAAAGCTGGGCGAGATTGTCGAGCGTCATCTGGGCGCACCGCAAGACATTGAGTGGGCCTTCAGCGACGGCGCACTATATGCGCTGCAGACCCGACCAATCACCAAGATTGCTCACTTGCAGGTCTGGGACAATGCTAACATCGGCGAGAGTTTTCCGGGCATTGTGCTGCCGCTGACGTTTTCAATCTCGCGCCGCGGCTACGAACTGGTTTATAAATCGCAGAGCTACGCTGCCGGGCTTAATTGGTATCAGCTCGAAGCCAATCACCGGACTTTCAGCGCGATGGTCGGCCTGTTCGGCGGACGGATGTATTACAATCTGGCGCATTGGTACAGCTTTATCGGCCTGTTCCCGAATAATAGCCAAAACCAAAAATATCTCGACGAACAACTGCAGACCATTGGTGATGCTGCCTATCTTCCGCCCAGCCGCTATCCGCTCCGTTACCGCCTGAGCTTCGGACTACGGGTTGCCCGGCGGGCAGTGTTTTTCGAGCGCGAGAAAAAACGCTA
>DHXQ01000001.1:4264-4780 GCA_002413755.1 Candidatus Saccharibacteria bacterium UBA5152
AACAAACTGCGGCAGTGGTTTGGTGCCAACAGCAGTCATGCGGTCGATTTTCTGGGCGCCCTCCACGATGTTATCAGCGCCCGCCAAGCCACACTACTCAATGAGATTGCCGATTCTATCAGCGCCGATCCGCCGGCTCAGCAGTTGCTACTGGCTCATACATACACCGATCTCGACATCTACCTGGCAACCAGGCCGAGTGGCGCACTCATCGAAGAATATCGCAGCAAGTTCCTGCACCGTTTTGCCGAAGACCAAAAAATCGAAGCCCGCAACCCGCTGTTGCCGCTGGCAGGATTCTACAGCCTGATTGCGGCGTATCAGCAACTCGATACCGCTGCCGCCGACAAGAGGCGCCGGGCGGCACTACAGTCCGAGCAGCAAAACAGCGGCAAGATCACCGACCAGCTCAACCTCTGGCAGCGAATTATCTATCGTTTCCTGCTACACAGGCTCAAGCATCACCTGCGGATCCGCGAACACAACCGGCTGCTGCGCGGCAAAGCCTACGCCTAT
>DHXQ01000045.1:0-1612 GCA_002413755.1 Candidatus Saccharibacteria bacterium UBA5152
GTTACAATAGATAGGTGAGCAAACTACGCCTTCAGAGTGACTATACCCCCCAAGGAGACCAGCCGACTGCCATTGAGCAGCTGGTTAAGGGTATCAACAGTGGGCTGAAGGAGCAGACCCTGAAGGGTGTGACTGGCTCCGGCAAAACCTTCACCATGGCCAACCTCATCGAACAAGTCCAAAAGCCGACCCTCATCCTGAGCCATAACAAAACTCTGGCTGCCCAGTTATATAACGAATTCAAGGGCTTCTTTCCGGATAACGCCGTCCATTACTTCGTCAGCTACTTCGATTATTACCAGCCAGAGGCCTACATCGCCCGCTCCGACACCTTTATTGAAAAAGACTCCCAGATCAACGAAGAGATCGACCGGCTGCGGCACGCGGCCACTGACGCCTTGCTGTCGCGCCGCGACGTGATTATAGTCGCCAGCGTCAGCTGTATTTACGGCATTGGCTCAGTCGAGGACTATGACGGTCTGTCGATCACACTTGCGAAGGGCGAGCGCCGGGTGCGCGATAAATTCCTGCGCCAATTAACCGATATCCAGTACGACCGCAATGACGTTGATTTCCACCGTGGCACCTTTCGCGTGCGCGGCGACGTGGTGGACGTTTTTCCGGCTGGTGAAGAGGTCGCCTACCGGATAGAATTTTTTGGCGATGAGATCG
Organism: Candidatus Saccharibacteria bacterium UBA5152; assembly: GCA_002413755.1. Lineage (GTDB taxonomy): Bacteria > Patescibacteriota > Saccharimonadia > Saccharimonadales > UBA4665 > UBA4665. The sequence continues at coordinate 673 of DHXQ01000045.1, forward strand.
AGAAGATCACTCGTCTTGAACCGCTAACTGGTGAAGTTCTTGCCAATCTCGATGAACTGAAGATCTTTCCGTCGAGCCACTACGTCACGCCGCACGACAAGTTGAAGGTCGCGCTGGGGAGCATCGAAGCCGAGCTGGCGCAGCGCCTGGCCGAATTCAAGTCGAACAATAAGCTGGTCGAGGCGCAGCGCCTGGAGCAGCGGACTCGCTTTGATCTGGAGATGATGGAAGAAACCGGCTTCGTGAAGGGAATTGAGAACTACAGCCGTTATCTGACGAACCGCGAGCCGGGCGAACAGCCAGCAACCCTGATGGATTATTTCCCGGACGATTATCTACTGCTGGTTGACGAGTCGCATATGACGATTCCGCAGGTCCGCGGCATGTACAACGGTGACCGCGCCCGCAAGGAGGTGCTGGTAGAGCACGGTTTCCGCCTGCCCAGTGCGCTCGATAACCGGCCGCTGACCTTCACTGAGTTTGAGCGCCACGTTAACGAAGCGGTCTACGTCTCAGCCACACCGGCCGAGTACGAGCTAAGCCGCAGCCCCGAACCAGCTATCCAAGTTATCCGCCCGACTGGGCTACTTGACCCAATTATCGAAGTCCGGCCGATCGAAGGCCAGATCGATAATCTGATAACAGAGGTGCGCGACCGAATCGCCAAACACCAGCGTGTATTAATTACAACACTTACGAAGCGGATGTCTGAGGATCTGACCGAATATCTCAAAGAGATCAACATCAAGGTGACCTATCTGCACAGCGATGTCGACACCCTCGACCGAACGGACATCCTGCGTGATCTGCGCCTCGGAATCTACGACGTGGTCGTCGGTATTAACCTGTTACGTGAAGGCCTCGACCTGCCCGAAGTGTCTCTGGTGGCTATCCTGGATGCTGACAAAGAGGGCTTCCTGCGTAGCGACTCCGCCCTGAT
>DHXQ01000045.1:1813-44438 GCA_002413755.1 Candidatus Saccharibacteria bacterium UBA5152
GGCATGCGCCCTGATTTGCCCGAAGAAGCTAAGACCGCCAAGCTCAATCTCAAGAAGATACCAAAAGATGAATACAAGGGTCTCATTAAAGACCTCAGCGGTCAGATGGAGCTGGCAGCCGCCAACCTCCAGTTTGAAACGGCTGCTGAACTGCGCGATGTGATTAACGAAATAAAAGCCAAGCTATAAGAGGGATGATGTCTGAAACTGTGCCGCCAGTTATTGGGCGCCCACGCTCGCATCAACGCACGGCAGCTGGTTGAAGTAGATGCTTCTGGAGTCGTTCTGGGCATAATGCTTGACGACATCAGGGTTGACTTGCCAGGCGCGAGCTTCGAGTAGCAGCGCTTTAGCGCGTAGCTTCTGGTTTGCTGGTGATAATAAGTTGGGGTCGAACCATCCAAATAGCCGTGAGTACATTTCGCCTTTATCCTCGACCATATTATCAAATGAATAGTTCGATACAACCGGAACTACAGCTCTTTCAGCTGCGAGGGTAGCTTTGGTGCTGCAAAGGTTGGTGTTTTGACCATCAGCATTTCTCTTAAGGTCAGAACTCCATAAGCGGTCGGTGTAAGTATCGAGGCTTAGCTCGCTCGGGTGCTTCCAGTTTGGCGTATAAATGTCCCCACCGTTAATATTAACGTACGGCTGGTCATTGTTGGCTGCATCATATCCTAATTCCCGAGCATCTTTGATATGCCCATTCTCGTGAAAAAAGACGGTTTCATCGAATCCATATGTCAGATTGAGCGCAATTGTATCATTCGTACCGTAGGTATACGCCAGACCAACGGCGGGATAGTCTGGCTTGGATGCAAACAGTAGAATGTGCTTCACTCCGTCGTCTCGTATCTCTTCGGCCGGGGTCATCGAAAATGCCCGCGCCAAGCTTAGAAGCGATTGGATTGCCTGAGGTTTTTTAGTTGCCTCCATAAGGCTGACGCGAGTTGTGGCGCCCGGTGGGAGCATATCGCTGAGCTCAAGACCAACACCGTATTGGGCGAGGAAATCTTTGGTCGGACCCATATAATCGTCAAATGTCCCGGCTCCATATTCGGGAACCTGGCGATAGTACTCGTCCAGGCTGTGAAAAGTTAGCCGGGTGTCTGACGATTCGTGCTTGGCCAGGTCGCCAACTAGATAACCCGACCACATTTTATTAAGGATGGTATATGAGGGGTCGAACCATTCGGTGACCTGCGCCAGAGCTTCGGCGGACGGCGTGGGAGCGACGGAACCCTTGGCGGCGGGCGCTACTTGAGGCGATTGCCCTGGAACGATGGGGCCGGAGATAGCCGGCTCGACATTAAATTGCGGCGTTTCGGCTGTCTTGTCGATAAGATTCATGTTTCCATAAGCGGCAAGCAGGGTAGTACCGCCGATCGCTAATCGGATAGCAGCTCCAGAGACAATCTGCCGCAAACGGGCGAACCGTTGCTCGGTTTCCTGGGGTTCAATCTTTGGAATTATTTCGGCCAGCTCAGCTGAGTACATCATTACATTATAACATATTATGTCAAATAAACAATGATCGTAGGCTATAGCCGTCGCATTCGACTTGCTAGGCTCTAACAGAGTTTAGTTGCTTGTGACTGAGCAGTCATCATAAATGACGCTGCCAGTGCTCGATGTCTGGAGAGTTGCGTAGACCTGTGGAATGATTCTATAGTCGGCAATTGTCGCGGTATCGGTGATTTGAACTTGGGTCCAGGTATTCAGCGGTAATGCCGTGGCGGTGGTTGCGCCGAGGACGGTACCGGCCTTGATCGGTTGGTCATACTGCATGAAGCGGATCATGACTGTTGTATTGGCGACTGTCGGGCGAACCCAACAGCGGGCAGTGTACTGCTTACCGACAACGGAGTACCTTATCACATTGATGTTCGACATGCCGGCCAGGCCGATGGTTGTCGACTTGGAGGAGACACTCACGGCTTTGCTTCCGCCATGAACCGGTGTGGTGACGCTGACTGGGACTCCATAACCGAAGGCGCTCCAACCGCTCAGGCCCGATTCAAAGCCGGGATCGGCCAGCAGCTCGGGTGCAGTTGGTGTGACCCCACTGATTGTAGCTTCTGCGCTGCTGCCGACGCTGTTACTGGCGGTAACCACGAAGTCGTAGGCAGTGGCATTACTCAGTCCGCTGACAGTCGTGGCTGTAGCAGTCGAGACGCCATCATTGTAGGTAATCCAGATTGTTGATCCGGTCGGACGGTATTGGATGATGTAATCTGTGATGGCGGCGCCGCCATTCGAGCTGGGGGCACTCCAGGACAGGCTGACTAGGGCGTTACCGGCAGTGCCGGTCAGATTTGTAGGGGCAGTTGGAACAGTAGCTGGTGCTTGTGGTGTTACGGAATTACTTGGGGGCGAGGCGGCACTACTACCAACAACATTACGTGCGGTGACGGTAAAGGTGTACGCCGTGCCGTTAGTCAGGCCAACAACGGTAACCGGCGAAGCGGTGCCGGTAGCGGTGAGACCATCCGGCTGGCTGGTTACGGTGTAATCGATGATGGCCGAACCGCCATCCGAAGTCGGCTGCGTGAAGCTAACGGTCGCCGTGCCGTTGTCGGCTGTGGCCGTGGCGGCAGTTGGTGCTGACGGAGCGCTGGTTGGGGGTTGTGGTGTCACACTGTTGCTTGCTGCCGAATCCGGGCTGCTACCGATGGCATTTTGCGCAGTCACAACGAAGCTATAAGCGGTGCCATTCGTCAGTCCGGTGACGGTGATTGGTGAGCTGGTACCGGTGGCGGTGAGGCCGTCTGGGATACTGGTGACGGTGTAGCCGGTGATTGGCGTGCCGCCGTCGGAAGCGGATATATCGTAGGTGACGGTGGCGCTGCCGTTGCTGGCGACTGCAACGACGTCACCAGGGGCGGTGGGTACGGTGGCGTTCGCAAATGGTGTCGCCTGAGCGGCTAGCGCGAATTGACTATCTCCAGCGCTGTTGTGGGCCGTGACGGTAAATTCATAGGTTGTTTGATTGCTTAGGTTACTGACAGTGCTGGACAATGCATCACTGACGCTGTCGGCATATGGCAGCCACACCGATGAGCCGAGCACTCGGTAATAGACACCGTAGTCACTGATGGCTGCTCCGCCGTCACTGTCGGGAGCCACCCAGCTCAAGGTAGCCTGTCCGTCTGCTGCTACGGCTACTAGACCAGTAGGAGCGTCTGGCGCTGAGGCCGGTGCAAGAGGTATCACGCTCATGCTGGCGGCCGAGGATGGACTGGTGCCAGCACTGTTGGTGGCTGTCACGGTGAAGCTGTACGGTGTGCCATTGGTCAGCCCGGTGATCACAATTGGTGAGCTGGTACCGGTGGCGGTGAGGCCGTCTGGGATACTGGTGACGGTGTAGCCGGTGATTGGCGAACCGCCATCCGATGCGGGGGGGCTAAAACTGACGCTTGCGCTGGCATTATCAGCAACAGCAGTGACGCTTTGCGGTTCGCTTGGAACTATGATTGGCGGCGCTTCCGATGCGACCGGTGTGGTGGCCGAGCTGTTGGAATCAGGGCTGACACCGACACTATTAATAGCCTGGACGAAGAATTCATAGGCTGTACCATTGGTCAGGTTAGGAATGGTGGCCGAAGGTAGCGTTGAAACCCCGTCGTTGTACTGCACCCAGATGGATGAGCCGACGACCCGGTAGAATATTGCATAGTCACTGATCGCCGCACCGCCATCGCTGGCCGGGGCATCCCATGACAGCAGTACCTGGCTGTCGACACCAGTGGCTAAGAGGTTAAACGGCGCCTCGGGAACAGTTGCTGGGGCGGAGGGAGTCACGCTGGCGCTCGGGCTGGACGCCGGGCTGGTGCCGGCACTGTTAGTTGCCGTTACGCTGAAGCTATAAGCGGTGCCATTCGTCAGTCCGGTGATGGTGATTGGTGAGCTGGTACCGCTTGCCGTCAGACCATCTGGGATACTGGTAACGGTGTAGCCGGTGATTGGCGTGCCGCCGTTATTTGTTGGTGCGGTGAAACTGACAGTTGCCTGAGCATTACCAGCTACCGCGTTGATGCCAGTTGGGGCGCCAGGAGCCGTCACTGGCATGGCGGCCGTTACCGAGCAATCATCGTATATGACGCTACCGGTGCTCGATGTCTGGGCGGTGGCGTAGACCTGTGGAATCATGCGGTAATTATCAAGTGTGGCGAGGCCGCTGACTTTGAGGAGGGTCCAGGTATTAACCGGCAGTGCGGTGGCAGTAGTGATACCGCTGGTGGCATTAAGGACTTTGATCGTCTGATCGTACTGCAATAGACGGATAATGACCGTTGTATTAACAACTGTCGGGCGAACCCAACATTGGGCGTTGTATTGCTTGCCATTGACGGTATTCTTGACCACATTAATGTTGGATAGCCCAGCCAGGCCGACAGTGGTCGAGTTGGATGAAACGCTGACAGCTTTGGCGCCACCATGGACCGGTGCTGTTACACTCGTTGGAACCCCGAAACCGAACCCACTCCAGCCGCCAAGGCCAGACTCGAAGCCAGGATCGGTCAGTAGCTCAGTTACGACCGGTGCTACTGGGATGATTACATTGGACGCGGCCGACGCGGCACCGGTGCCGGCGATATTCGTAGCTGTAACACTGAAGGTGTAGGCGGTTCCGTTGGTCAGGCCGCCGATGGTAATCGGTGAAGTGCTGCCGCTAGATGTTAGGCCGCCGGGGCTGCTGGTAACAGTGTAGCCGGTAATACCACTACCGCCGTTGTTGGCTGGCGGCGTGAATGACACGACTGCCGAGCCATCACCAGCAGTTGCGGTGACACTTTGTGGTGCCGAAGGGACGACGATTGTCGGGTCGGGCGTGGTCGAGCCGTCCGGCCGGACCCAGCTCATATTGGTGGTAACGAAGTTAGAGTACTGGTCGGTAATGTAGCCGGTAGGATAGTTGTTGAGCGATTTGCTGACGTAGATCGAGCTACTGATCGAGTTATTGGCGGTATTGATATTAAGCAAGCGGACATGGTTTTGGGAACCAGAGTGGTAGGCGGTCATGATGGCGGCGACCTTGTTACCATGGACACCGGTAAATTCGCGGTAGCCGATGCCGGGGTTGGTGCTGTTGGGTCCGTAGTGGCCGCTCAGGACCATCTTGATATTCGAGTATTGCGAAATAAATTCATCCCACTCGGTGAGGGCGTTCTGATCGCCATAATTACCGGTGATTGGCAAGTCATTTTGCTGGTCGATGAAGGCGTGGGTACTGACGATCACGTTGTAATTAGGGTGCGTCGCAACGACCTGTTCCATCCATTGAATAACCGATTCGCGGGGCCACATCTCGTGGGTGATGACCATCCAGTTGTCGCCGCCAGCCGTGAAAGTCTGCCACATGTTATCAACTTTGTTGGGTTCGAAACTAGCTTGGACGTTTTTGAAGCGGGTCAGGGGGAAAGTCTGGTTGAAGAGAGCAGTGTTGCGTAGGTTATCGTGGACATTGCCAGGGGCGGCGCTACCACCGACTGTGACGGCCGCAGTATCATGATTGCCGACGGCCAGGCTGTAAGGTATGGTACTGTTATCCAGGATTTTGACTGCGTTATCAACACGGGTGAACTGAATCGGATCAACAACACCCCAGTTGACGTTGTCGCCAATCTGGGCAACGAATTTCAAGTTTAGCGGCTGCTGGTTGTCGGACAGCCATTGGTAACGGCCTGGTAAGAGCGGATTTCCATCACTTAATATTTCATTTTGAGTATCGGGTACCTGGGCTATGTCGAAGGATGTCTCAGTTGTATCGGCGGAAACTGACTTAAAAATAGTTGACATTGTAACGGTCGTTATTAATACGATACTGCAAACCGTAAAAACTACCAGTGGTAGGTGTGCTTGCAAACGCTGGCTACATCGTGAAATAAGAGACATGAACACTCCTCGGTTAAACTACTGCACTTCTCTCACCCGCAGATACGGGTATTTTACTCGTTTTTACCCCAGTTTGTAAATGAAATAATATACAACATTACCCCTCTCAACAAATCAGGCGGTTTCTGGTATATTTATAAGATATGGCCGACCTCACACGGGATGATATTTTAAAGCTCGCTCGCCTGGCGCGAATTTCACTCACCGACGATGAAGTTGGTGAGTTTGCGACTGAATTCACCGAGATTCTGAAATATGTCGAACAGCTCAATGCTGTCGATACGTCTGGGCTTGAGCCAACCAGCCAGGTAACCGGCCTGACCAACGTCACGCGTGCCGACACCGTGATTGACTACGGCTATGCGGCCAGCAAGCTCCTGGAGAATGTTCCGAGCAAGCAGGCTGACCTTATCAAAGTCAAAAGGATGATCGGCTAATGGCTGGTGCTGTGGCGGTTAAGGACCGTCAGTGGTTACCAATTGCTGAGATTGCGACGCAGGTCAATGCCGGCGGTCTCAAAGCTGTTGATCTGGTTGAGCAGTCGCTCCGGACGATTGCCGACAAGGCTGAATACCAGGCAATTATTGCTACCCTTGACGATGCCGCTCGGGCCCGGGCCGTGGCAATTGATGCTCAAGTTGCGGCTGGCAAGTCAGCTGGACGCTTGGCTGGCGTACCATTTATTGCTAAGGATAATTATCTCGTCTTTGGGGCCGATACCACGGCGGCCAGTAATATCCTGCGCGGCTTTCAGGCACCGTATCAATCAACGGTCATCAACCGGCTAGAAGCTGAAGGTGCTATCTGTGTTGCCAAGGCCAACCTCGACGCCTTCGCCCACGGCGGCTCCACCGAGAACAGTGACTTTTTTACAACGAAGAATCCACATGACCTGACTCGGGTTCCCGGTGGCTCGTCAGGCGGCTCGGCGGCGGCCGTAATTCTCGACATGGCACCATTTGCGCTTGGGACTGACACCGGCGGCTCGATTCGTCAGCCTGCCAGCTTCGTGGGCGCCGTCGGCTTTAAGCCAACCTATGGCACCACGTCGCGCTCCGGTGTTGTTGCCATGGCCAGTAGCACCGATGTCATGGGCCCGCTAACGCGCAGCGTTGACGACGCGGCGCTGGTCTACGATGTCTTTGCTGGCCCCGATCTGCTGGATAGCACCACTATCGAGCGCGACAGCGCAGGCTACACTGATCTGGCGGCCCGCGATCTGCATGGCGTGAAAATCGGCGTTATCAAGGAGTATTTTGAAGCTAGCCTGGATGCCGGCGTTAGATCAGTCATCGAAAATGGCATCGCCAAGCTGAAGGCCGCCGGAGCCGAAATTATTGATGTCAGCCTGCCATCCTTGCCGCTAGCGCTGGCGGTGTACTACATCGTGGTGCCCGCCGAGATCAGCAGCAACCTCAGCCGCTATGACGGCCAGCGCTATGGTTACAGCAATCCCGATGCCAAAAACCTCGAAGATAGCTATAGCGGTGCCCGTGGTCGCGGATTTGGTAAAGAAGCCAAGCGCCGCATCATGATCGGTACCTATGTGCTGAGCAGCGGCTATTACGACGCTTATTATAAGAAAGCCCAGACAGTCCGTACCAAGTTGGTCAATGAATTCGCCGAAGCTTTCACCCAGGTAGACTTTTTGGTGGGGCCGACCGCGCCCACGACAGCGTTTAAGATTGGCGAGAATACCGCCGACCCACTCCAGATGTACCTGGCTGATGTCATGACGGTCGGTCCCAGCCTGGCCGGACTAACGGCGATTGTGGTGCCCACGGGCCTGTCCGATGGCTTGCCGGTCGGTATGCAGCTGATGGCAGCCCAGCGCGCCGACCGGGCGTTACTCGAACTGGCCAAGTGTGCCGAGGAGCTTTTTGTATGATATCCATGTTTACCATGATCGGTTTCACCTTACCGATTTCGACGGCTGATGTCGGCACAACCCAACTTATCCTAGCTGGTATCGCCATCCTTATTCTATTAATGTTGATCTTTGGTGCCACCTGGCTGACCAAGCGCCGCTTTAGCAAGCCAAACGTCGACTACTTCACGAAGCGTTGGCGCGATTTACAGAAGATGTGCGCCGATGTGGCGACCTGGCCGCTGGCAATTATCGATGCCGACAAGCTCGTTGACGAAGCGCTCAAAAAGAGCCGTGTCAAGGGAAAGACTATGGGCGAGCGCCTGGTCACGGCCCAGCGCATGCTCTCTGACAACGACAGTATCTGGTATGCCCACAAGCTGCGCAACAAGTTGGTCCACGAGCACTACGATAAGCTCAAAGAACGCGATGTCAAAGACGCCTTGATTGGTTTCCGCCAGGCGCTGAAGGACTTGGGAGCGCTGAAATGACCGGCACACTAGCAGATTTTATGCAGCAAACTGGCTACACGGCGACGATTGGCATCGAATGCCACGTCCAGCTCAAGACTGCCACCAAGTTATTCTCTGGTGCCAACAATGACGCCCGCGAAGCGCCACCAAACACTCTGGTAAACCACATTGACTTCGGCCTGCCCGGGGCATTGCCGGTCCTCAACAAAGAAGCCATCCATTTGGCATCCAAGGCTGGCTTTGCACTTGGCAGCGGTCCGCAAAAGTTCAGCAAATTTGACCGCAAGCATTATTTTTACCCTGATTTACCATTCGGCTACCAGATTACGCAGTTCGACGAACCGATTATCCTTGGCGGATCAGTCCGGATCGAGCTGGAGGATGGCTCTCAGAAGACCATTGGTATCACCCGCGCCCACCTGGAGGCCGATGCCGGTAAGAGTACCCACCCGGCCGGAGCCGATTATAGCCTGGTCGATCTAAACCGTGCCGGCACACCGCTACTCGAAATCGTCAGCGAACCCGATATGCACACCGCCCAGGAGGCCCGGGCCTATGCCCACGAGCTGTACCTGCGCATGAAATACGCCGATGTCTCCGACGCTAACCTCTACTACGGCAATATGCGCTTTGACGTTAATGTCAGTGTCAGTAAGACTGACCAAATGGGAACCCGCACCGAGACCAAAAACCTCAATAGCTTCAAGGCAGTTGAGAAAGTTGTTGAGTACGAAATTAAGCGCCAGATCGAAGTCCTCGAAGATGGTGGCACAATTGTTCAGGAAACCCGCGGTTGGGATGACACCAAGTTCGTGACCTTCAGCCAGCGTACCAAAGAAGATGCCCATGATTATCGCTACTTCCCGGATCCTGACCTGCCACCGGTTACGCTTACCGACGAATACATCGAGCAAGTCCGGGCTGAGATGCCGACTATGCCGAGTGAGTGGCGCGAGCGGCTCAGCGGGCTGGGCCTTAGCCAGCGCCAAATTGAGACATTACTCGATGCCGAGGTCGAATTCGAGGGCGTCAGCTTCCTGCCTCTCATCGAAGCTAATTTATCAGATACTGATCTGGCAAGGTTTATAGCTAATTGGAACGTCAATGTCTTTACCCCGTTTGTTAGAGAAGGCGTCATGAAGCTTGGCAAAGCGGATCATCTGCGAGCCGAAGTGGAGACCTACAACTTGCTCAAAGCCAACAAACTCAGTTCTACCAACGCTAAACAACTGTTTGCCGATCTCATAGCTTCAGATCATCTACCGGAGGATATTGAAAAATTTGCCGAGGATAAAGGCTATATCCAGCAGTCTGACGAAGGTGCAATCCTGGCGATCGTAGACCAGGTCTTGGCCGACAACCCGAAGGCCGCCGAGGACGTCAAGAACGGTGAAATGAAAGCCATCGGTTTCCTGACCGGCCAGGTTATGAAAGCCAGCCAGGGCAAAGCTAACCCCGGCTTAGCACAGCAACTGATCAAGAAGCAGTTAGGGCTGTAGGACCGTACAGCATTTTGGCTATGTTATACTCAACCAAATTAGAAGGAGCGCCCCATGCCTAAAGTTACCAAAGCCGTTATTGCTGCCGCCGGATTCGGCACCCGTTTCCTACCGCAAACCAAGGCCATGCCGAAGGAAATGCTGCCAATCGTCGACAAGCCGATCATCCAGTACATCGTCGAAGACCTGGTTAAGGCCGGTATCAAAGACATTATTATCGTCGGAAGCAGCAACAAGCGCTCCATCGAAGACCACTTCGACTTGCCCAGTCAGGATTTGCTGGCCAACCTGATGTCCGGCGGCGAGAGCAAGAAGCATTACATCGAAGAGATCGAAGCTATCGCCAACCTGGCGAACTTCATATATGTCCGCCAAAAAGGTCCGTACGGTACTGCAACGCCAATCCTAAACGCTGCCCATCTCTTTGGAAATGATCCATTTATATACTCATTTGCTGACGACCTCACGGTCGCCACGCCTAATCTGTTTCAGCAGATGATCAGCTTGTACGACGAATTTGGTGCCGGTATAATTCCTTGCCTTAAGATAACAAATGATGCTGATTATAAGAAGTACGGCGTTCTCGGCGGCCAGCAAGTTCGTGAGGACGTCATCAAAATGGATTCTATCATCGAAAAGCCAGGTAAAGTTGATGCACCTTCTGATTTTGCGGCCGTCAGCGGCTACCTATTTACCCCTGATGTGATTGGTTATCTCGAGGATGGTGTCCGCAACTTGCCGGCAGGCAAAGAATTCTATGTGACCGATAGCATTATTCAGCCCATGATCCTCGACGGCAAAGACTTTTATGGCTGCCTGATCAAGGATAGTAAGCGTTACGACCCAGGCGACAAGGTCGATTATATCAAGACCGTCATCGACTTCGCCTTGCAGCGCGAAGATATGGGCGCCGAAATCCTCGAATTTATCCGTACTCGTGCCAAGTAAGCCCTCAGTACTATGCTTTGGCACCGTTTATGTATAAAATGTTTAACAGTGTGAACTATTTAGCATCAATTGTTAACAGAGCATGCTATAACGTATAGAGAACTAACAGGAGATTCCCATGGACTCAGCAGCTCAAATACTCGTTATTATCGTATCATCTGTCCTCGCTGTCTTTTTGGTGGCGGCGATCGTGTTGGTGGTACTTATCATCCAATTGGTCAAAAAGGTGAAAATCGTTGCTGACCAAGCCGAGAGAGCTGTCGAGAGCGTTACGGCTGCTGGCGAAGCCCTGAAGCGCGCCTCTGGCCCCGTTTCAGCCGTCAAAGCCATCACAACGCTGTTCAAGCAGTTCCACAAATCGTAAGCGCGATGATTATATCAATTTCAGCCACAGGAGGTAATATATGAAAAATAAGACTAAAGGTATCGCCATCGGTGCAGTTGTCGTTGGAGCCATTGGCTATTTGGCAGGGATCCTGACTGCCCCCAAGAGCGGTAAAAAAACTCGTGACGATATCTCACAGATGCGCGATAAAGGCGTCGCCGAAGCCGAAAAGCACCTCAAGAAGATGCACACTGAGCTCAATGTTTTGATTAGTGAAGCTCAGGCCTATGCTACCGACAGCGATAGCCGTAATAAGACTAACGAAGCCATCGAGGGCGAAGTGGTCGCTAAGGCTAATATCGCTCGCCAAAAGGCCCGTGAAATTCTCAGTGCCCTCCACGACGGCAATGCCGACGACAAAGATCTCGACAAAGCCGTTGGCGAAGCTGGCAAAGCCATCAAATCTCTCAAGAAATACCTCAAAAAGTAATCGCTAAATCGTTTGTTGTAAATTGTGCTCTCGCGCTTAAGCGTGAGAGCTTTTATAATGGAATAGAACAAGTAGGGTAACACGGGACAGGTTTAATCATGGCATCAGACGCACCGGCCGTTGAACGGGAGATCATCCCTATCACCGCCGAAGGTGAACCGCTCAAACCGAGCGATTACGTTCACCTGCATAACCACACCCAGTACAGTTTGCTCGACGGCCTGACCAAATTGCCGGCGCTGTTTAATCTTGTCAACGAGACGGGGATGCAAGCCGTGGCCATGACCGACCATGGTACGCTATCTGGCGCAATTGATTTTTATAAGAAGGGCAAGGAGGCCGGCGTCAATCCGATCGTCGGTATTGAAACCTATGTCGCCTCGCGCGGCCACACCGACAAAGATCCGCAGAAGGACAAGCAGCGCTTCCATCTGATCCTGCTAGCTATGAACCACAAAGGCTACCAAAACCTGATGCAGCTCAGCACCACTGCCAACCTGAAGGGTTTCTATTACTACCCCCGCGTTGACCATGAACTGCTCGAAAAGTACAACGAAGGCGTAATTGCGCTCAGCGCCTGTATGGGTGGTGAGGTCGGCGACGCTTTCAAGAGCGACGACCCAGAGCGGGCCTACGAGATTGCCAAGTGGTATAAATCGGTCTTCGGCGACCGCTACTACCTGGAGATCCAGGATCATGGCCATCCCGACAATCCGCTGAATAGCGTCGACCAGCAGGCTATCAACGAGCAAGTCCTTAAGATGGGCAAAGAGCTCGGCATCCCAGTCGTCCTGACCTGTGACGCCCACTATCTGAAGCACGAAGACCAGGACGCCCACGAGATATTGCTGTGTGTTGGTACCGGCTCGTTCCTGAGCGACGAGAAGCGTATGTCCCTCAAGGATTATCCGCTGCACGTTGCCGAGCCTAAAGAGCTAATCGAGCGCTGGGGCACAGATCACCCAGAAGTCATCCGCAATACTCGCGCCCTCGCAGACCGCTGTCATCTGGAGATCGAACTCGGTGGTATCTTGATCCCCAAGTTCCCAGTGCCCAAGGGCGAAGACGAGAAGTCTTACCTCGACAAAACCGTCTACCAGGGACTGATGCACCGCTACATGGGCATGTCTGTCGATGAAGCGGCCGCAACCACTATCAAGCAGGCCAAGCAGGTCCTGCCGGAGGCTGTCCTGAAGCGCAGCGAATACGAGCTGGGCGTCATTGCCCAGATGGGCTTCAACGGCTACTTCCTGATCATTGCCGACTTCATGAACTGGGGCAAAAACCAGGGGATTGTCTTCGGTCCGGGGCGCGGTTCAGCGGCCGGCTCAATTATTTCCTACGCCCTGCGGATAACTGAACTCGATCCGCTGCAGTACGACCTGCTATTTGAGCGTTTCCTGAACCCCGATCGTATCAGCATGCCGGATATCGACATCGACATTCAGGATACCCGCCGCGACGAAGTAATTCAGTATTGTTCCGACAAGTACGGCGCTGACCGGGTATCAAACATCGCCACCTTCGGTACGATGGCGGCCCGCAACGCAGTGCGGGATGTGGCCCGGGTGCTGCAGGTGCCCTACGCCGAGGCTGACCGCTGGTCCAAGATGGTGCCTGCACCGTTGCAGGGCCGCCACATCCCGCTCGAGAAGTCGATCGTCGCCGATGCTGACCTCAAAAAGGAATACGAAACAAACGAGATTGCCAAAAAGGTCTTCGATCTGGCAATCCAGGTCGAAGGCACGATCCGCTCGCACGGTGTCCATGCCTGCGGTGTGGTGATTGCCCCCGACGATATCGTCAAATTTGCACCACTCGAGATGGCCCAAAAGGGCGTCGTCGCCACCCAGTACCCCAAGGACCCGGTCGAAGAGCTGGGCCTGCTAAAGATGGACTTCCTGGGCTTGTCCAACTTGACAGTCATGAATAACGCGCTGCGTATCATCCGCAAGGTCTACGGCAAAGAGATCGATATTAACAATCTGCCGCTGGATGACGATAAGACCTTCGAGCTGCTGCGCCGCGGCGATACCACCGGCGTCTTCCAGTTTGAATCGTCGGGCATGAAGCGCTACCTGCGCGAACTGAAGGCCACTGAATTTGATGATGTCATCGCTATGGGCGCCTTGTACCGCCCGGGACCGCTGAGTGCCGGGCTAACCGATAGCTTCATTAAGCGCAAAAATGGCCATGAAGACGTCGTCTACGCCCACCCCCTGATGAAGGGCGCCCTGGAGCCAACCTTCGGTGTGCTGGTCTATCAGGAGCAGGTTATGCGTATCAGCCGCGACGTCTGTGGATTTACCGGCGGCGAAGCCGATACGCTCCGCAAGGCGATTGGTAAGAAAAAGATCGACGTTATGAAGAAGATGCAGATCAAATTCGTCGACGGTGCTGTCGCCAATGGCGTCCCCAAGCCAGTGATCGAAAAGTTCTGGAAAGACCTGCTGGGCTTCGCCGATTACTGCTTCAACAAGTCGCACTCCGCCTGCTACGGCATGATCAGCTACCAGACCGCCTACCTGAAGGCGCACTACCCAGCCGCCTTCATGGCTGCCCTGATGACATCCGACTACGACGACACCGACCGCCTGGCGATCGAGATCAACGAGTGTCAAAAGATGGGCATCAAAGTGCTCAGCCCCGATGTCAACGAATCTTTCCTGGAATTCGCCGTGGTCCCTGACAAGGCCGACCCCGACAACCGCTACGCGCCGATCCGCTTTGGCATGGCGGCCATCAAGAACGTCGGTACTGGTGCCGTCGAAGAAATCATCCGCGCTCGCCAGGCCGTCGGCCGCTTTGATGATCTCGAGGCATTCCTCTGCAATGTCAGCCTGCGTATCGCCAACCGCAAGACTATCGAAGCCTTGGTCAAATCCGGTGGTTTCAGCCAGCTCCAACCCGACCGCTCCAAGTTATTACAGAACATGGACGTCATGCTGGCCTTCGCCAACCGCGTCCAAAAGGACCTCAACAGCGCTCAGGCTGATCTGTTCGGTGACTCCGACGATACCACCGCCTTCAAGCCGCAGCTGACGCTCGAGCCAGCCACTACCATTTTCAACACCCGCGACCAACTGCTCTGGGAGCGCGAACTGCTCGGCCTATACCTCAGCCAGCACCCACTCGACAGCTACGCCACTTTCCTCGAAGAGCAAACCATCCCGCTCAGTGAGTTTAAGGCGGTGCACGATGGCAAGACCGTCAAAGTCGGCGGCGTGATCACCGATATGCGCGAAATCACCACCAAAAAAGGCGACAAGATGGCCTTCGTCAAGATCGAGGACAAATTCGGTGAAATCGAGGCCATCTTATTCCCGAGTACTTACCAGCAAACCACCGGCATCTGGGAACGCGATAAGATTATCATCATGAGCGGCAAGATCAACGCCCGCGACCGCGACGGCAACCTGACCGACGACGTCAAAATCATGTGCGATGATGCCCGCGAAGTCACCTACGAGCAGGCCCAGGCCTACACGGCGCGCGGCCGCAAACTGACCGTGCCCAAACCGGTGAAGGGCAAGAAGCTGGCCGCCATGCGTGGCCCGGGTGCCAAGGCAGTTGGATCAGTACCCGTCGGGCACAGAAAAGTGTCGGGCGTTGGTCTGCAGGATGATCAAGCCGAGTCCGCCGCACTGTCCAGGGCGGCGCCGGAGCGGGTCTATATCCGCATGATGAGCGCTAGCGATAGCCAGATGCTGATGGCACTCAAAGTGGCCATTGATGAGCATCAAGGTACGACCGAAGTCGTACTGGTACTCGGCGCTGACAATGCTAAACAAATTATCAAGCTACCGATGGGTGTTAATAAGGCTCAGCCAGCCCTCGACCGCTTACAATCGCTGGTCGGCCACGAAAACGTCAAAGTTAGCTAGGGGCTGCTAAGCCCCGGGACTCACGCATTACCGTACGTAACCTGGTAAAGGCTTCGTCGCGCGAGTGATCATCCCGCGGATTGAATGATGCCAACTCGTACGTCAGTTTAGTCACAAAACTGACCACTGACCAGTCACGGTATCGAACCGCATATATCTCTGGGGTGTAAGCAAACTCAGCGCTAATTCCCGGAATGAGATGGAGCTCGGCTTGACCCACCCGAAGGATTCCCGGAATGGCGCTCGGGAGGACGGTGCTAACTAAAAGGCCGATCGATTTTTGGTTACGAATAGCAAATGCCCGGGCCGAAGAACGCAACATTCGAGTATCCGGTTCGGTAGTGCCATCCGCCCGTAGGACCACTTGGCCGCGTTTGGCTGCGCTGCCTAGCACGGCGAAGGGACTTTTGAGTACCTCAACTACAGCCGGTTGCGCCTGACGTGAGTCCTGCCTGTCGGTCACGACTGCACCAGATTGCAGGACCAAATTGACCAGCAAGTGGCTGGCCAAATGATCGGTGCTGGCTATCAGATCGATGTCCGGATCGATGTGCATAGCCGCCTGGGCTTCGTAGCCCGGTAGGAACCGAATCGAATCGAGCCAGATGGGATTGCCATCATTAAATTCAGCCACCAAGGGTTCACTCATAAGTTTATTATATAACGACTATCGGATATGTAAAGGCTAACCAATAAAGCCAGTGGTGCGGGTCATGATGACTCCCAGCAAGATTAAGCTGAGGATAACCAGGTCAATCGTCTTGTGATGCAGGACGAAGGCTTCGCCGCGAACCAGTAATTTGTGCCAAGCCAGAGCGTGGCGGAGTAGGAAAATCGCGGCGGCCAGCACGGTCAGCGCGCCCAGCACGGCGAAACTCCAGGGGGCGCTGCCGCCAGTGAACATCTGGACGCGTGAGACGGTACGGTATGGACCAGCATCAGACGTGGCCGCGCCCAGCACGGCTTGGCTAGACTGTGGCGCCGCGTACATGGCCACAACAACGGTAGCCCGGCCTTTACCTTGGAAATTATCAGCGCTGGCGATGCCAAATCCGACGTCTTGGTAACCATTGTTCAGGATGTTGGCGCGGTGCTCGGGGCTATTCATCCAGCCAGTTACGACACTCGGAGCATCGCTAAAGCCGTAGGCCAGGTTTTCACCGGCCAATTGATAGCTATAGCCGCTGCTTTTGATAAATGTCCAGGGGGTCTGTCCGTCAGGCGTATTGTGGGACCAATAGTTGCGCCCGACCATGTCATTAGCTTTGGCTTGGGCGGCAGCGCTGAGTTCTGAGTTCAGGATAACATTCTGTTCGTGGTTGCTGGCGCGTTCGGCGTTGCTGGCCTGCAGCAGTTGCACCGTGGATACGGCGGTTGTGGCGCCCAGAACTTTCGTTTGTGACGTCCAGAAGATATTGATGGCGAGGCCAACAATTACCAGCAACAATAGCGGCAAATATGGATGGTAGGCCTTCAAGTAATGATGGTCTTGTTTGTGGTGTTGGCCGCGGACCCGTTTGTGACTGATAGATTGCTTGTGTGGTGTTGTCAGAGACATGTCTTATGAGGTGTTTATTTTGATTAACTGGTTATATTATACCATAAGCGTCAAGGGCGCCGCGGCGTGTCAGACAAACCGGCAGTGGTATAGCGCCATGGCGGCAGCCTGGACGACATTGTACGATTCTTTGTGACCGTACATCGGTATTTCCACAATGTCGTCACAGGCCGCCAGCACCTCGGGCTCAACGCCCTCGACTTCGCGGCCGAGGAGTAGGGCGACCTTGCCTGGCGGCTGGTAGGCAGGCAGTTTTACGCTGGTCGCGGCTTGTTCGACGGCGACGATACGCCAGCCGTCAGCCTTCAGTCGGCGGACGACTTCATAGATGTCCGGTGCATGCTGCCAGGCGATCATATGTTCGGCGCCGAGGGCAGTTTTGTTGATCTGACGAGCCAGCTTGGCGGCAATGTGCGGCAGGCGCCGATCGGGGGTTTTTGATGAGCCGTCAATTGGGTAGGGTGAATAGCCGCTGAGGATGACCTTTTGAACGCCAATACCTTCGGCGGTCCGAAACAGCGAACCGACGTTATGACAGCTGCGCAGATTGTGGGCAATCAGTATGATCTCACGGGGTGAATCAGATTTCATCATTGTCACTATAGCCTATGAAGATAGGTTTGTTCTAGCGGCTATTTTAGTCATAAGAATTTTGGCCGGATGGGCGCTGACGCGGTATACTACTGTATATGAGTCAAGACGCCAGACTAAGTGAGGAAAGTGCAACCGCTCGGCGCGCCCGAATATTGGGGCTCGACTATGTTGACACCTCAGCCATTCCTCAAAAACAGCTGTACAAACACGTTTTGCCGTTCGATCAGATCCAAACCCACCGCATCGTGCCGCTCCAGGCAGATGAGTTCACCATCTTGTTCGGCATTACGACCACTACTTCACAACAGACGATGAACTCCGCCAAGGAGCACTTCAGTAACCAGCGAATCACCTTTGCCATCATCTCGGAGAGCGGATTTAACGAATACATCCGGCTGTACAACCCACCGAAGACGATTGAGTATGCAGATGTCTCTCTGGGCACCAAAACCGACACCAGCTTGATTGAATCGGTGTCGGCGCAGCTGGATCAAGTCCTATCTGACGATGTGCTGGCCTACCTGGTCAAGCAAGCCTACAGGTTGAACGCCTCTGATATTCATCTGGAAAACCAAAAGGAATCAGTCCGGGTGCGTTTCCGGGTTGATGGTGTGCTGCACCCCATTGCCTCGATATCGACTGATAAATACCGCCAGCTGATATCATCGATCGCCCAAGCGGCCAATGTCTCGACTGGTTCGCCCGAGCCGCAGAGCGGCCACATCAGTAAGGCGTACAAAATGGCCACTGGCGAAGACGTTACCGTTAACTTACGCGTCGAGACTATCCCGACCGTCTACGGACTCGACGTTGTAATGCGCCTTTTCAACCTCAAGCTTGAACTCCTCAACCTTGATAGCCTTGGACTATCGGAGCGCGAGCGTTCAGTTGTGGATGACATTATTACCCATCCGACGGGTATGGTATTAGTGGTAGGTCCAACTGGTTCCGGTAAGACCACAACGCTCTATTCGTTGATTACGACTCTCAATTCCGACGAACGGAAGATTATTACGCTCGAAGAGCCGGTGGAATACTTTATGCCCGGTGTAGTACAGATCCCGGTCGAAGGCGACCATAACTCATCCGGTTTTGCTGATAAGCTGCGCGCCGTGCTGCGCCTTGACCCCGACACGGTCATGATTGGTGAGATTCGTGACCAGGATACTGCCAAGACCGCTCTGCAAGCCGCTTTGACTGGCCACTTAGTCCTCAGCACCTTCCACGCCAGCTCGGCCGCCGCTGCTGTCTCACGTCTGATGGATTATATCGGTATCAACCCGTTATTCTCATCGGCTATCCACTTAATCATGGCCCAGCGCTTAATTCGCCGGCTGGATGACGCTACCAAACAGAGCTATAAGCCCGATGACGCGCTCAAGAGCCAACTCCAAACGATTGTCGATACCTTGCCGCCCGGTGTTGAGCGGCCTGATCTATCCGACTTGACACTTTATAAGGCTGGTACGTCAGCCGAGCACCCCTTTGGCTTCACCGGCCAATTTCCAATCCGCGAACAGCTGCAGATGACCCACGGCGTCCAGCAACTGCTGCGCCAGCCGCCCGGCCAGGTGACCACCGACATGATCGAACAGAAAGCCATCGAAGACGGTATGATCACCCTGCTGCAAGATGGCGTCCTGAAGGCCATCCGCGGTGACACCACTCTCGAAGAAGTCTATCGCGTCGTCGGTTAATTACTGCGGCGCCTTGTCACTGGTGCCTCTTGCCGCCACATAACAGATATGGTATACTTGATTTCAAGTGCAAATAATAAGTGTAAAGTAGAGAATTATGGATTCAATAGCCCGCAAAGTTTCAGAACAGTTCAAGAAGTCGTCAGTCGTTGACGTCCAAAGTGGTGACACCGTCAAGGTCCACCAGAAGATCCGTGAAGGCAGCAAAGAGCGCGTTCAGATCTTCCAGGGCTTGGTTATCCGTACCGACAACAAGAACTCGCACACCAGCCGTATTACGGTTCGCCGTATCGCCAGCGGTGTTGGTGTCGAAAAGAGCTTCCTGATGCACAGTCCCCTGGTTGTGAAGGTTGAAGTTACCAAGCGCTCCAAAGTCCGCCGTAACTACCTGACTTACATGCGTGAGCGCACCGGTAAAGCTGCCCGCCTTACTGGCCTCGACTTCGACCGCCGCGCTGTCAATGACTTACCTGTCGACGCTCGCGAAGCGGGGAGCGCTAGCGACCCAGTTGTCACCGAGGCTCCTGAAGCTCAAACAGCAGAAACTCCCGACGCTCCTGTCGAAGCCTAACATTCCTGAACCCCGAATCCCAAAGCCGCACATCTCGTGCGGCTTTTCGTTATACTACAGTTATGATCACAATCGGGATTGATGAAGTTGGCCGCGGCTGCTGGGCCGGGCCGCTGGTGGCGGGTGCAGTGGCTTTTACGTCGGCGCAACCGGCGCTTGAAGGGCTTAACGATTCGAAAAAACTGAGCCGTCTGAAGCGCGATATGCTGGATGTATTGATCCGCCCGCAGGCTGCGGCCTACGGTTTGGGCTGGATTTCGCCGGAAGCTATTGACAAGCATGGTATTACGAATGCCGTCAAGGGGGCCATGGAGGCTGCCGTATCAGAGGTGCTGCGTGAGCTCGTGCGGCAGGCATCAGCTGCCAAGCGCCGCTTGCTGACTGGCACAGCTGGTGATATTTCGCTGCTGGGATTTGATGAGGAACCGATCGAAATTGTGATTGATGGCTCGTATAACTTTTTGAAGGATTTCGTGCTACCTTCGAGTCTGGCGGCGCGGGCGACAGTCCGGACTTTGGTCGGGGCCGATGGGCTGGTGCCGGCGGCCAGTGCGGCCAGTATCATCGCCAAGGTCGCCCGCGACAACTTCATGATCGACAAGGCCCACCGAGCCTACGCTGTCTTTGGCTTTGATAAGCATGTCGGTTACGGCACAGCATTGCATATTGCGGCGCTGGCTAAATATGGCCCGTGCGAGCTGCACCGCAAATCGTACAAGCCGGTCAAAAAATTTATGCTGCACTAGATTATTCTTTCCGGCTACAATCTCTCAGAGACTCGGTTTTTTGTGGCCACAATGGGCCCACAAAAAACCGAGTCTACACACAGAGCCAGGGGCGGATGGCTTTTTAGATTTGGGTATCTTTGTTACAATCGAAGCCATGACAAGATTGACCACAGTGGCTACTGGCAACCGCGCCGAGCAAGCGGCCGCTGAATACCTGATACGCGCTGGATATGACGTGATTGATCGCAACTATCGCCGCAAGCATTGCGAGATTGACATCGTCGCCCGGCGAGATAGCACGGTGTATTTTGTCGAAGTGAAGTACCGGGCCGACGACCACTTTGGCGGCGGGCTGGCGTATATCGGCCATGATAAGCTGCGACACATGGAACGGGCGGCGCTGACCTGGGTAACTGACCGGCACTGGGATGGTGAATATACGCTATCGGCCATCGAAGTCGGGGGTGACTACGAAGTACTCAACTTTATCGAATCTATCTGGTAGCCAAACACTTAGGACGACAGTGTGACGATGGTATTGATGGTAGAGGCGATGATAACTGTGCCGAAGAGATAAGACAGTAAACAGTGACGCATGACGGTGGCGCGGATGGCCGAGCTGCTAATATTAGTGTCAGACACCTGGAAGGTCATACCAAGTGTGAAGGCCAGGTAGGCAAAGTCCATGTAAGTTGGCGGTTCGGATTGGTTGAAGCTGACACCACCTTCCGGCTTGCCATAGTACATGCGAGCGTAGCGTAGCATGAACGAAGTGTGCAACAGCGCCCATGACACGACGACGCTGCCTAGTCCGAGGCTGATATCGATCGCCTTGGACGAGCCGGTACTGCTGCTGGCGTGGATAATCAGCAAGCCAACAGCCACCAAACTGGCGATGCTGCCGACGGTGACTAACAGGTCGCCAATTGCCCGGCCGGGGTTTTCACTGACGGCGTGGGCTTTGGTGACGGCGCCATCAAAATGCATAACCCCGACAAATACGGTGGCGATATACACCAGGGCCAGCACGTCCCAGCCAGCCAGCGGGGCATAGGTACCGCCTCCCAGCACGGCCAACACTATGGCGACGGTCAGGCCGCTGAAGGTGGCCAGGACGATGCGGCTGCGGGCGGTCAGAGTCTTGGTGCTGCGAGTACGTGTCATATTGCTTATGCTATCACGAGGTTAGGTTTTGAAGAAATCCTGGATTGATTTCAGGTCGCGTTCCATCCATTTCAGGCGGTTGTCGATTTCCTCGATGCCGATCTCAATGTTGCGCTTTAGCACGATCTGGTCGAGTTTGGGTACGAAGAATTCGCGGAACCGGGCGGCCAGCGCAGGCGTGTTAACGCCTCCGGCGGCGTAGCGCGGCATGTAGTCATATGATTTGTCGTTGCTGTAGGTTTTCTCGATCCAGGCCCACTCGTTGGTCATGAAGTCCCAAGCGGTGTCACGGACGTAGCGGTTGCGCATTAGATAAACCAGCCAGCGGTCAGCATCCTGGGGCTTGATAAGCTTGGCGTCTTTGATGCGGTTAAGTAGGAAAGTGGCATTATCCGACGAGTGTGTCACGGTGAGCGCGGCAGAGATGTCGGCCTTTAGGTCACTATTGCTGGTGCTATCATGGAGTTTGACGAGGTAGTCAAAGGCTGCCTGCGATCCCTGTTTGACGGGTACGGCGAAGACAATTGAGCGGATTTCTGACGACAGACTCTTCGGATCTTTCTGGTAGTCAGCAAAGCGCTTGTTGGCTTCTTCCAGAATCGCTGGATGGTCGGCGTACGAGCCAAGCGACAGGATGATGGCCCGCAGCTTCTGGTCGGCGGAGGATTCACCGGCCTGCTCGTCCCAACCGAGGCGTTTGTATTGCTGCTCCACCAGCTTACGGATATAGGTTTTGATCTGATCTTCGAGGGCTTCGTCGCTGTCGACAAAGCGGCGTGATTCACCGATGATGACTGAGATCATGTCCCAAACCGATTCGTTGGATTCATCGGCGTAGGCTGCCAGCATCGCCAGTACTTCGCCGTAGGAAGCGTAGCCAGCGCGGGCCAGCATCGAGATGTCATTGAGGGCGATCAGACGCTCGCCGTTACTGAGGGTTTTATCGGCGATGAGTTCGCGCAGCTTGCTGCGCTGTGCTTCAGTGGCGTAGCGGACGATGTAATGACCGCGGGCACCGGTGTTGATCCGGGCCATGTCGGTGTCGTCAGTTTCAATCTGCAGGCCGGCTTCATCGGTCATGGTGGGGATGGTATCGAGGCTGGGGAAGAGCGGTACGGGCCAGAGCCGGGTCTTGTCGGCCTTGGCCGGGTTGTCCGAGAAGTGCTCCTGGGCGATGTCGATCACACCTTTATCTTCAGAAATGGTGACGACCGGGAAACCAGGGCGGATTAACCAGGGGTTCATGAAGGCCGCCACATCGACACCACTCGTTTCCGATAACTCTTTCCAGAGGTCGCTGCCCTCGGTGTTCTTGTAGGCAAATTTGGTGAAGTAATTGCTCAGACCCTTACGAAAGGCGTCTTCACCGATGAAGCTTTTGAGCATGTAGAGCAGGCGTCCACCTTTGGCGTAAACGATCGACGGATCAAACAGGGTGCTGATTTCGTCGGGATGATTAACTTCAGTACGGACGGCCTGGACGCCGGGGGTGGCATCGCGGCGCAGCGCGCTCAGGGCTTCGGAAGCGGTGAAAGTATCCCAAATCTGCCAGTCGGGGAACATGCTGTCAACGGACTGGTATTCCATCATGTTGGCAAAGGATTCGTTGAGCCAGAGGTCGTTCCACCATTTCATGGTGACCAGGTTGCCAAACCACTGATGGCTGGTCTCGTGGGCGACGACCAAGGCGATCTGCTCCCTTACAGACTGCGAAGCATCACCGGGGTAAGCCAGTAGCACCCGCTCGCGGTAGGTGATCAGTCCCCAGTTTTCCATGGCACCGCTACTGAAGTCGGGTAGGGCGATATGGTCGGCCTTGGCCAGCGGGTAGGGTACACCGAAGTAATCTTCGAAGAACTCGATGCTGCGGACGGCTACATCGAGCGCGAAGTCGAGCGAGTCGATCGGGTGGGCCTTGGTCGAATATAGCGTCACATCGACGCCGGATTTGGTCTTGGCGGTTTTGGACTGCAGGTCGCCGACGGCCCAGGCTAGGAGGTAGCTGCTCATGCGCGGGGTGGTCTCGAAAGTGGTGACCATCTTGTCATTTTCCGTCTTTTGCTCCTTGATAGGCGTGTTGGCGAGAGTGGTGATGTCGGATTCAGTAGTTAGCGTCAAATCAAAGGTCGCCTTGGCTTCCGGCTCATCGATACACGGAAAGACTTCGCGGGCATGGTGGCTCTCGAACTGGGTTGCCAGTAGCGCCAACTCCTGGCCATCGATCTTGAAGTAGCATGGGTAAAGTCCTGTCATGCCGGGCGTAATCGGTGCTTCGAATGTAATACTGACGGTGTATTCGCCAGGGTAGAGCATATCATCGGTGTGGAGCCGTAGTTCGTGAAAACTTTTCTGCTGATTTATCCGTGAAACGACTATTTCACGGGCTCCTTTCTTGTCTTTGGCGGTAATGGTGGCGGAGGTGATTTTGAGGTCTTTGGCGTGAAATGTCAGGCGTTTGCTGGGACGGCCGGTTTTGCGGCCTTTTATCGTGACGGAGCCATCAAAATGCATCTTGGCACGGTCAAGATTGATCTTTAGATCATATGACTCGGGCTGGAATGATTCGAATAGCCGGCTGACAGTTTTGCTCATAGGTACCTCCTGGTGATGTGCTGTAAAGTCTACGATCTATAGTATCACCTTAGAATCGGAGCCGGGATGGTTCTAGTGTTCTTCTATTGAAATGCCGGGGCCTAGTATCTTGCCGATCGTGTCACGGGTGTGTTTGCGGGTGCCGCGCTCAGGGATGCTGTAGGGTGTATAACGACTGCTGAAGAAGGCAGCATTTGGCGTGTCTTCGCCGAGTCCCCACAAGAAGCCGGCATCTTGGGCAATGACGCGCCGCTTTCTTTGCGGGTCGGACAAGTCGTATAAGGTTGACTCGCGGCGATACAGGTCAGTGCTTAACTCATCAGCAATCAGGGCTGCGGTGTTAGGCTGCATTTCGGCTGCCAGAATGAGGTCGTCATAGCTGCGGAATGTGCTGGGTGGTGCCGCAATTACCAGTTCGCCGATACGGGCAGCCATCAAGAGGATGACGTCACCCTCGTGTCTTCGAGGTAAATATATCACTTCCGGGTTAAGCGTGAGTACGAATGAGGTGGTCTCTAGTAGGCTCATAAAGTGTTACTTTCGTATAAAACTCTACAATTAGCATACATCAATAAACGTAAGGGTCAACAATTGATTTACGGAGGTACAACTCCGGTGCGCATGCATAGTGTGTACCGAGGATACATGCGAAGGATTGACAAGTCGCCAATATTCCATATAATTAACAGTGTTCGATCCGGCCAGCAGGTCGGATTTTTTCATACGAAAACCCTACAATTCAGAGTTTGAGTGAGCATTATAAATGAAAAGGAGAAAATAGAATGGATATGGATTTTAAACAATTGGCTGTGGCCATCAAGGCAATCGCCGAAGAGAAAAACTTGCCAGAGGATACTGTCAAAGAAGTCGTTGAGCAAGCCCTGGCCGCTGCCTACCGCCGTGACTACGGTGATCGCGAGCAGGAAGTCCGCGTCACTATGAACCTCAACACCGGTGAGGTTGACGCCTATGTTGCTAAGGAAGTTGTTGAGCGCATCGGTGACGGCGACTACGAAATCAGCCTCAGCGACGCCAAGGTTATGAAGAAAGACGTCAAGATTGGCGATATGATTGAGCTCCACGAAAAGGTCGAGAACTTCGGCCGCGTGGCTGCCCAGACCGCTAAGCAGGTTATTTTGCAGCGCCTGCGTGAAGCTGAACGGGAAATCGTTATGGCTGAATACGAAGATAAAATCGGCACCGTTATCAACGCTGTCGTCTCACGCGTTGAAGGTAACATCGTCCGCATCGACCTCGGCAAAGCGCAAGGTATCATGCCTCGCAGCGAACAGATCCAAGGCGAGCGTTACTACCCCGGCCAGCGCCTGAAGGTCTTCCTGAAGGACGTGGAGCGCGGTTTCCGCGGCCCGCAGTTGGTCGTTTCTCGTGGTAACACCCAGTTTGTTGAATGGTTGTTCCGCTCCGAGGTTCCAGAAATGGAATCCGGCGCAGTCGAAATCAAGGGCATCGCCCGCGAAGCCGGCGTCCGCAGCAAGATCGCTGTCGCATCCAACGTCCCTGGTGTCGACCCAGTCGGTACCTTCGTCGGCGGCCACGGTACCCGTGTCAACGCTGTGATGAGCGAAATCGGCGAACAGGAAAAGATCGACATTGTCGTCTGGAGCGACAACACCGTTGAATACATCATGAACGCGCTCAGCCCAACCCGCGTTGACCGCGTCGAACTCGACGACAACACCAAGAAGGCTCGTGTTATCGTTCCCGAAGACCAACTGAGCATCGCTATCGGTAAAAGCGGTCAAAACGTCCGCCTGGCTAGCAAGCTGAGCGGTTACGACATTGACATCGAAGCCGACAAGCCTCGGGCAGCCGCTCCTGAAGTCGAGGCTGCCGAAGGCGTCGTTCAGACCACTGAACTGCCAAAGATTCCAAAACTGAAGCGTAAATCTGATCTCGAGAACAGCCTGCTCGAAGCTATCGAAGAACACGGCGAATAGGTATCGTATGAGTGGTGCAAATCAAGGATCGAGCGCGCCATTCATTGGACTCGCGCAACCACCGCAAGTCGGGCTGGGTAACCACCTTGCCGATGAGCTACATAGGCTGGAGGTTGAATCTTCCGAGGCTGTTACCAGGAGTGAGGCACTGGTTGTCATGGCCACTGGGTTTTTGTTTGAGGTCGACCCTAATAACGAACTTTTCCGTAGGAATCGATAAATTACCTGGCTGGCATGTCCGGCTTACACTGTATCGCGCCATTTTTGGCTCCAGTTCTCACGCGCGGTAGCGCGGCTACCACTTGCTCCGAGCTTCGCAAAGAAATGCCACGCTCCAGTGGCCAGCCATACCAGACATCAACTCAGCTGGCACTCTTGACTTGAGAGTGCCAATTTCATATTATAGATATATAGCTCAATAGAATATTGCAAATGGTGGGATAACTCACAGCAATATGCCAGCAGGAGCGATTAGAATATAGATATGAGAAAAGGCGGTAGAGTATGATGCCCAACAGTCCAGATTTTAGAGAGTTCTTAAATCACCTCACCAACAATGCGCTTAATTCACTGAAACATGCTGATGCCATTGCGCGTAGTTTCGGCAGCGCCTACATCGGTACCGAGCATCTCTTGCTCGGCGTATTGGCGCAAGATGGCAGTATGGGCGCCAAAGTGCTGGAAGGTGCTGGCGTCACGCTCGACCGAGCCCGTTTAGCTTTGAACTTAACGCCAAAGACATTGGTTATAAATATGGGCGCTAAGGGTCTCAGCGAAACCGCCAAATTGACACTAAAGATGGCCTACGACGTAGCTCAGGATTACAATCAGGAATTCTGTGGTACCGAACACATCCTGTTCAGCATTATCAGCCAGAAGAATGCTCGGGCAACTATTCTGCTCCGAGATATGAATATCGACGTCGACGCCCTTATGAACGAACTCGAACAATTCCTGAATCGCCAGCAATATGAAGAGGCTGACGATGCCTCTGATACTCCAGGTGGCACGACTCGCACCAAAAAGGGCAAAAAGACGGCGCTTGATTTTTACGGGACCGATATTACCGCTCAAGCCCGCGCCGGCAAGCTCGACCCGGTCGTTGGCCGCGATGCCCAGATTCGCCGCGTGATCACTATTCTGAACCGCCGTACCAAAAATAACCCCGTCTTGATCGGCGAGCCGGGTGTTGGTAAGACCGCCATCGTCGAGGGCTTAGCCCAGCGCATGGTTACTGAGGACGTTCCCGACACGCTGCTCGACAAGCGCATCGTGATGCTCGACCTGGCCGGCATGATTGCCGGTACCAAGTACCGCGGTGAGTTCGAAGAGCGCCTCAAGAAGGTGATGAGCGAGCTCGAAAAGGATAAGAAAACCATTGTATTTATTGATGAGTTACACCTGATCGTTGGTGCGGGCGCTGCCGAAGGCGCTATGGACGCTGGTAATATCCTCAAGCCCGCACTGGCCCGTGGCAAAATCCAAGTCATCGGTGCCACCACCACCGTTGAATACACCAAGCACATCGAGAAAGATGCTGCCCTAGAGCGCCGTTTCCAGCCAATCCAGGTCCCCGAGACAACCGTCCCAGAGACCCTGGCTATCCTGAAAGGCCTGCGCAAGCACTATGAAGCTTTTCACGGTGTGACTATTAGCGACGAAGTCCTGGAAGACACCGTCAATCTGGCCAAGCGCTACATTAACGACCGCTTCATGCCGGACAAGGCTATTGACCTGCTCGACGAAGCCGCTGCTCATTTGCGTGTTGATCGGGGCAAAACTTCACCGGAAGTCCGCAAGCTCCAAAAAGAGCTGAAACTGGTGAATACCCGCATCGAAGACGCTGTCGACAGCGAAGATTACGAAAAGGCGGCCCGCGAAAAGACCCGCGCTTCCCAGATCAACGACCAGCTCACCAAGCTGGCGGACAGTGCACCTGAGCCCAAGCGCCTCAAGCTAACCAGCGAAGACGTCGCCGAGGTTGTCTCTCGAATCACTGGCGTACCGACACGCAAGGTCATCCGCGCTGAGGCTAAATACCTGATTAACCTCGAAAAGACCCTCAGTAAATACGTCATCGGTCAGAGCGAAGCCGTCGAAGCCGTCGCCCGCTCAGTCCGCCGTAATCGCTCCGGTGTCGGTGCCACCAACCGGCCAATCGGCTCGTTCATCTTTCTCGGCCCCACTGGCGTTGGTAAAACCGAGCTAGCCCGGGTATTGGCTCGCGAATTCTTTGGCTCCGAGAACTCACTGATCAAGATCGATATGTCCGAATTTGGCGAACACCACAACGTCTCGCGCCTGGTCGGTGCACCCGCCGGCTATGTCGGTTACGACGACGGTGGCCAATTGACCGACAAAGTCCGCCGTCAGCCCTACAGTCTGGTGCTGTTCGATGAAATCGAAAAGGCCCACCCCGACGTCTTCAACATGATGCTCCAACTCCTGGAGGACGGCTACCTGACGGATGCCAAAGGCCGCCGCATCGACTTCACGAATACGATTGTCATCATGACCAGTAACATCGGTGCCGACAAACTGCAGAAGGAATCAAACTTCGGTTTCCAGGCGTCAGATAAGTCAGACCTCAAGAACCTTGACGAACTCCACACCCGCAACAAAGAGAAGGTCCTCGACGAGCTCAAGAAAATGATGCGCCCCGAACTACTGAACCGGATCGACAAGACTATCGTCTTCCGGGCTCTGACCAAGAAGGATATTCTGCGGATCATTGATCTGCAACTTGATGACCTGCGGACTCGGTTGTCGAAGCAAGGGGTTGGCCTCGAGGTCAGTCCACCTGCCAAGCAGCATCTACTGGAGCAAGGCTACGATGCCAAGAATGGTGTGAGGCCGCTGCGACGACTGATTCAAGACACGATTGAAGACCATGTTGCCTTGGAACTACTCGGCGAAAAGCTGACCAAGGGTCATATTCTACAAGTCGCTGCCAAAAAGGGCGAATTGTCCTACGCCGCCGCCACAGAATAGTCGTAAAAGCGTCCCGATTGGCAAGTGATTGATATATAATTGAGCTTATGTCATCCCGTGGCCGTCTGATACGGCTTATTCCCCTGGTAGCTCTGCTACTCGTAATTGCGGCTGCTTTTTGGCAGCAGCAAAATATCCGCGACTGGATTCAATTGTATGGTTATAATGCGCCGACGCCGGTGGTACAGTTGGCTGATCAAATCCAATTGACGCCGCAGGCCCGGCGCATGTTCTACGTTAATCATCCGGCCTTGCAGGATCGCAGTGCCTTCAACGTCTCGTGTAGTAGTCACGGTGAGCAAACCATCGTACTTGGTTGCTACCACCCGGTCAACCGCGGGATATTCGTCTTCAGGGTCAGCGATGATCGTTTGCAAGGAGTTGACCAGGTTACTGCTGCCCATGAAATGCTCCATGCTGCCTACGACCGGCTCAGCAGCCATGACCGAACACATGTCGATGCGTTACTCCAGAACTTCTACGACACAAAGCTAACCGACCCGCGCATCAAATCAGTGATTGACTCCTACCGGCAAACCGAACCGAATGACGTCGTCAATGAGATGCACTCCGTCTTTGGGACAGAAGTCGGGACACTCACGCCGGAGCTGGAGACCTATTACCACCGCTACTTTATCGATCGGGCCAAGGTCGTACAATACGCCAGGGACTATCAGGCCGAATTCACTACCCGTCAAAACCAGGTCACAACGTATGATGATCAACTGGAGACTATGAAGAACCAGATCGACATGAATAATGCCCAACTCAAGACACAAGAGAATCAGATCACGGCCTTCCGCAAGCAAATGGACGCCCAGCGGTCATCGGGTGACATTGATATCTACAACAAAAACGTTCCAATCTATAACCATCAGATTGATGCCTACAACGCCCTGATAACATCGACGCGCAACCTGATCAGCTCGTACAATCAGCTCGTCGTGACCCGCAACCAGCTGGCGCTGCAGGTCACCGACCTGGCACATTCCATCGATAGCAGTTACCAACCGATCAATCAATAACATATCAAATGTTATACTGGAGACCTATGGTGAAGAAACCGGTGACTAAATATGTCTGTACGAACTGTGGGGCGATGACTGCCGCCTGGGCGGGGCGGTGCCCACAGTGCGGTGACTGGAATACGCTTGAGGAAGAAGTCCAGATCGTGGCTGGCGGCGGGGGTTCTACCCGAGGTGCGGGCACCGGCCGGGCACTCAAACCGCAGGCGGTCAGCGAGCTCGTAAAAGTTGATCAACCGCGTCTGAAGACCGGCATGCCGGATGTCGACACCATTCTTGGTGGCGGCATCGTGGCCGGCAGCGTCAATCTAATCGCTGGGCAGCCGGGAATCGGCAAGAGCACATTATTATTACAGCTAGCCTACGCGGTGGCGGCACATGCCAGTGTGCTCTATGTCAGTGGCGAAGAGTCGGCGCACCAGATTGGTCTACGGGCCCAACGACTCGGCGCCACCCGGGGTAACTTGCAGTTGGCTACGAGTACTTCAGCCGATGACATAGCGGCGACAATTATCAGCGGTACGTATCAGCTGGTTATCGTTGATTCGATTCAGACCATGGCTTGTGCCGATGTCAGCTCCAGCGCCGGCACGGTGTCGCAAATTACCAACAGTACCCACCTGATCATGACGGCTGCCAAGCAGGTTGATACCGCTGTCATCCTGGTCGGGCATGTCACCAAAGAGGGTGCCATTGCCGGGCCGAAGGTTTTGGAACACGTCGTCGACGTAGTATTGCAATTGGAAGGTGACCGCTATGGCGGCTTCAAGATATTGCGGGCCGTCAAGAACCGGTTTGGGTCAACCAATGAAGCTGGCATTTTTGAAATGGTGGATGCCGGTCTGATGCCGGTCGACAATCCGTCGGCGGCGCTGCTTGAGGAGCGCCAAGTCAGCGACGGCTCGGTGGTGCTGGCCACCCTGGAGGGTACCCGGCCGCTGCTGGTTGAAGTCCAGGCTCTCGTCAATAAATCGAGTTATGGTTACCCCAAGCGGGCGGCCAGCGGCATCGATCTCAATCGTATTAATTTATTAGTTGCCATGCTGGAGCGCCGTACCAAACTGAATCTTGCCGAAATGGATATATATATCAACATTGTCGGCGGCATGAAGATTAGCGAGCCAGCGGCCGACCTAGCCGTCTGTCTGGCGATTGGCTCAGCCGCCAAGGGCATGCAGCTCAAACAGAACGCTGTGGTGTTTGGCGAACTTGGTCTATCAGGTGAAGTCCGGCACGTACCATTCGCCGAAAAGCGGATTGCTGAAGCCAAGAAGCTGGGGTTTGACGGCGCCATCGGCCCTAAGGTCATGTCGAGCGCCAAGTCGAAGTCCGGCAAAGCCGACTCTTTCCTGACGCCAGTGGCTTCCGTCAGGGAAGCCCTCAACCAGTTCCTCGAGAAGGATTAGCGGGTTCCACGCAGGCCTAGGCCGCAGCCGTTGGCTGCTAGCTGCCAACGGTGACTGGGCTTGATTTGCCGCTAGCATCTCGGGCGTAGACTGAGGTGCCAGCCGGAGCTACGGCCGACGGACGGCTACAATTGTCGTTTGCGCCGCCGCTACAGAGCGGAATGTCGCCCACTGTTTTAAAGATGCTGACTGCGCCATTGCCATTCGACCATGAAAACTTGGTGTTAGCCCCATTAACTTTAGCACTATCAAAACTTAAAGTGGATCCGCTGTCGCTTTGACTGGTGAAATTTGCGCTATCCGTCGCCTGGTACAGGACGCTGTCTATTACCTGGGCGGTAACTGTTGTGTCGCCGCTGGACGTCGGCATATAGGTAAAGTGGACAGATGACGGCGAATCGCTGACTGTTTCGGTATGGACGATTTGGCCACCAATCGTGAAGTTGACTGTGCCGGGGAACTGCGCGTACTGAGGGTCACTGAGGGGATGCGTACCGGCTGTGACGGTGGCGGTGATGGTACAGCCGCCATCGGATGCACTACAGGTGGAGGGGGCAGTTACGGTAATGGACGGGGGCGAATCATTACAACTATGGACATCGTCGGTAGCCTTGCTAGTCGATGAGGCAGTATTACTCGAGCTGGTCGTACCACCATTCCAGATGTCGACATTCCAGGTAGCAGCATTACTATTACTGAGGGTTTCCTTCGCCAGATCCGGCGTACAACTGGTGGCGATCTTATTTGAGACCTTATCCGTTGCTTGGGTTGTCGTGGCCGTAGATTTGGGGGCGTACCACGACGGGAACAGGTCGTTAGTTGGGCTAGGTTCAACATCACCGTAGTGAATGTGGTTGCGGACCACAAAGGCTGGGAGTGTCTTGACATCATTTGGTTTAGTCCAGGCGACCGGTTTCAGGTCAGCATGGGCGGCTACCATCCAATCGCGGGTTAACGGGGCGGTCAGGTTCTCCATTGAGTTTGTCAGGGTAACATGGCGAGTGTGATTACCGACCCACGAAATGACAGCGTATTTGGTTGACCAGCTGGCCATCAGACCGTCGTAGCCATCATTAGTCGTACCAGTCTTGACGGAGAACTTCCAGCCATTCTTTTGAGCTTGGAACTTTTGGGCGCCTTGCAGGTAGCTGGCATTAGGATCGCTCGTCATATCGTCAACAATGTAAGCACTGTCCGGCTTGAGAACCTGCTTGCCAGTAGGCTGCTTGAATTGGTCGACGGTTTTACCGCCAGCATCAGTAATCTTCAAAATGTAGGTTCGTGGAATAGCGCTACCGAGGCGGGCGAGGGTCGACAGGCCGTTGACATGGTCATCGAGGTGCAGGAAGGCGCCGTCGCCGATAGCAGAGGAGCCAAAGCACTGCGTCTTGATAGTCAAGGCTTCGTCGTCATAGCAGTTGTAGGTGCTGCCTTTGACATACGGGTTGGACATCATGGCAGTGGCCGTCGATATAACCTTGTTAACAGAGTTGACACGGCCATTGCTGGTGTCATTCGGTACAGCCGAGAGCATAGCTTTGACAGCCGGAACGTTGCGGGAGCCGCCGATGGCATAGCGTAGTGTCAGCGGACCAGGGTATATAAAGTCGTAGTCCCACAGACAGTTCGGAGGATTAGAGGTATTTTTATCAGATTTGGGAGAGTTCTTGTTGGTACAGTTATAACCAGGTAATGCGCCCTGGGTATCGTAGAGTACCGAGCCGGCACCGACGTTGGTGTTGTTGTCGATGAAGGTAGCGTAGTCATAGGGCTTGAAGCTCGATCCGGGTGGGAGCAGGATGCCAGAGGCAAAGTTGTTTTGGCCATACACTGGATTGGTAAAGTCGACCCCGCCGACCAGTGACACGATCTGTCCGGTTTGGACATCTTCGGCGACAATCGCTTCGTTGTCAGCACCGGCTCGTTTGATGTTCGGGATGTTCTTTTGGACCAAATCTTCGGCAGTCTGTTGGAGCTTGAGGTCCATGGTCGTGATGACTTTCCAGCCACCGCGGTCAACAGTGGCGGCGCCGTATTTTTGCTCGAGTTGTTTCTTAGCTGACAAGACAAAGTACGGTGACCGAATACCGGAGTACTTCGGCGACAGCGGGTGCACCTGTGCTAGCACATCAACCTTCTTGGCAGCCTCGGCCTGGTCCTTAGTAATCATGTGTTGGTTGGCCATTTGGTCCAGGATGTACTGTTGACGGCCGAGCAGGGCGCCGCGGTCGAATAGGCTGTCGGTGGCAGAGGTATTCCATTGCGGATCAGAGTACGGCGAATAAGCGGTCGGGGCCTTAGGAATCGCGGCTAGCATGGCCGATTGGGCCAGTGTCAGATCTTTGGCACTGGTACCGAAGTAATCCCGGGCAGCACTTTCAACACCATATTCAACACCGCCATATGGTGCGATGTTGAGATAACCATTCAGAATATCGGCTTTGCTGTACTCGCGCTCCAGTTCGACGGCCAGGATAAGTTCCTTGACCTTACGCGTAATACTGCGGTCGGCGGTCCATTGCTGGTTGATCTTCACCAGCTGCTGGGTGATAGTTGAACCACCCTGGCGGCTGCTACCGGTGGCGTCCTTGAAGCCGGCGCGGGCGATACCTTGGACATCAAAAGCGCCGTGTTTATAAAAGTTCTTGTCTTCGATGGCGACGGTTGCTTGGCGCATGTAGTCGGTGATTTGGTCACCGGCAACGGGCACGCGCTTGACGGCACCGTAATCCTGCCACAGCACGGTGCTGCCGGTACGGTCATAGTAGGTAATGCTGCCGCCAATTTTGTCACCGGACAGGTCTTTGATCTTCGGTAAGTCCTTGCGGAAATAGGCGAACACACCAACAGCCACGAAGAAACAGACGATAATACCAATACCGGCAATCTTGAGACCCATGATGGCGCCTTCGCGGCTGAACCAATACTTAAAAAAGCGCTTCGGGTGAAGACGCGCCAGGATACGCTTAACAGGGTTTTTGGGTAGGGTGCTGAGGTAGGTCGCCTTGGCGGCGGCCTTGGAGCTCTTGCGGGCTTTGATGCGCTCGCCAAGACTTTGGTTCAACTTAATCGACTTCCCACTCTTTGTCGTGTATACATTCTTGGGCCGGCGACGCCCTTGTCCAGCATTGCCGGGCTGCCCACCTTTGCTAGCGTCATTCATAGGTCTTGTTTTAACTCCATTGTTTCAACAATTATTCCTCCTCAGTATAGCAAATCCTACCTTAAAGTAAGCTATAGTTTTTCCGATAGCGTCGATCACTTACCTCTGTTATCATCCTGTCCGCCAGATGCCAAATCCAGCCACTACTGCTATACTAATAGGTAAATTATCATAAAAAGGTACATATAGATTATGACATTGTCCGAAGAACTGACCTGGCGCGGCTTTTTAAACCAGACCACCCTGAATGACATCACCGAATTAGACAAGGGTCCCAAGACTTTTTATCACGGCTTTGACGCCTCGGCCGACTCCCAGACCGTTGGTAACCTAGCGGCTCTGATGTTCGACAAGACTTTCCTGCGGCATGGCTACAAGGCGGTAATGCTGGCCGGTGGTGCCACCAGCCTGATCGGTGATCCGGGTGGCAAGGATAAGGAGCGCCCACTGCAGAGCGAAGACACGATCGCCCACAACGTCGCCAGTGCCGAAGCCCAACTGCGGCATATCCTGCGCGGCCACGAATTCGAGATGGTCAATAACCTTGACTGGACCCGGGATATGCGGGTACTACCGTTCCTGCGTGACATCGGTAAATACTTCAGCATGACACCACTGGTGCAGCGCGATTACATCGCTACCCGGCTGGGTGAAGGCGGTGGTGGCATTAGCTACACCGAATTTAGCTACACCATCCTGCAGGGCTATGACTATCTGCATCTGTTTGATACCAAGGGCGTGACTTTGCAACTTGGTGGTTCCGACCAGTGGGGCAACTGCCTATCTGGAGTTGAACTGATTCGCCGAGCCCGCGGCGCCGAAGTTGACGTCATCACGCTTAATTTGATTATTAATAAAGCTACCGGCAAAAAGTTTGGCAAAAGCGAAGAGGGCGCCATCTGGCTCGACGCTGCTAAGACTTCACCTACCCAGTTCTACCAGTTCTGGATCAACGCTGACGACGAGGGTGTCGAGGGCTACCTCAAGGTATTTACCGAGCTCGACAAAGACGCCATCGACCAAATAATGGCCGCCCACGTTACTGACCGAGCGGCGCGCCATGCCCAAACTGAACTGGCTCGCCAGGTCACCACACTGGTGCACGGCGAAGACCAGATGCAGCAGGCCGAAGTCGTCACTCAGTTCTTGACTGGTGCTAAACCTATCCAAGAGGCCGATGAGGCAGTCTTGGTAGTCATTCGCCAGGAGTTACCAGTTGCCAAAGCAACTGCAACCGGCTCAATCCTGCAGGCGCTGGTTGACAGTGGACTGATTGATTCGATATCCGAGGCCAGGCGACTGCTGCAGGGTAATGCACTGTCGATTGACGGCGTGAAAACCGACCGTGAAAACTTTGAAGCATCAGATTTTCACGCTGGCAGGTTGCTCTTAAAGAAGGGTAAAAAGTTTAAAGATTCAATCTTGGTTGAGCTAGGCTAGATATGAATACAAAAGCAATCCGCCCCAAGGCTGATGTCTACAATGATCCGTCACACAATTATTTACACTACTGGGACGGGCGCGGTTATGAACATGCCGCCGAGGAAATGGCCATCAAGCGCCTACTGGATGGTAAAAAATTCAGAAATGCCGTAGATGTCGGCGGCGGGTATGGCCGGTTGTGTGTGCTACTCGAGAAATATGCTACCAAAGTGACACTGGCCGAGCCGAGCCAGCAACAACTCGAGATTGCCAAAGATTATCTCAAAGAACACCCGGAAATTGAACGTAAGCTGCTTCAGGCCGACGACCTCAAATTTGCAGACGGAACAATCGATCTGGTAACGATGATCCGCGTCATGCATCAGTTACCGGATCCAGCGCCCGAGTTTCAGGAGATTTCCCGCGTACTGTCTGACGATGGTTATATCGTGCTGGAGGTTGCCAATTATCTGCATGCCCGCAACCGTGTCAAATATATGCTACACCGCCGTAAACTGCCCACCAAGCCAGTCGACATCGGCACTGCAGCTTCCAAGCCTGCCAAAGAAGTCGCTTTCGTGAATCACAACCCGAAGACCGTTATCAAACAATTGGCCCATGCCGGTCTCAAAGTGGAACGTATCCTATCGGTTTCCAACCTGCGCAGCCCAGGCCTCAAGAAAGTCATGCCGCGTCGGGTGATGTTGGCCATCGAGGGGATATTGCAGCCAACCCTTGCCCACAGCTATTTTGGTCCCAGCGTATTCTTTCTCGTACGCAA
Organism: Candidatus Saccharibacteria bacterium UBA5152; assembly: GCA_002413755.1. Taxonomy (GTDB): domain Bacteria; phylum Patescibacteriota; class Saccharimonadia; order Saccharimonadales; family UBA4665; genus UBA4665. The sequence goes on from DHXQ01000045.1 coordinate 38,845, forward strand.
AGCCAATTAGCAACACTCTGCACCTTCCCGAGAAGTAATTACAACAGTGAAGAGTTGTATGATTAGTAGGATGACACTGGATACGCGTTTGACGGGGTTGAAGGGGATCGGGCCAGCAGTAGCGGCCAAGTTTGCTGTGCTTGGACTACGGACGGTTGCCGACCTGATTGATAATTATCCACGGCGCTATGACGACTATTCGCAGTTGTCGAGTATCTCCAAGCTGAAGCCAGGTAGCGTGACTATCCGGGCTATCATTACCAATGCCAAAGGCTCGTACGCGCGGCGCGGTATGCATATCACCAATGCGGTGGCTGAAGATGATTCGGGGAGTGTGCGCTTGATTTGGTTTAACCAACCGTACCGCGCCGCCGCCATCAAGCCGGACCAGGAATATTACATCTCTGGCAACTTCGAGCTCAGCCACCAGCGGCTGAGTATTATGAATCCGACTGTCGAGCTAGTCAGCGATTTTCCGGTTAATACTGCCCGGATTGTGCCAATTTACCGCGAGACCAAGGGGCTGACCTCGCGTCAGATTCGGGCTGCGCTCGAGCAAGCGATGCCTGCCATCCGGGCGTTGCCTGATACATTACCGGTATGGCTCATCAAAAAGCAGAAGTTGATGAGCCGGGCGGAGGCTTTGGAGATGATGCACTTTCCGCGTGACGGCGCAGCGCTGGAACGCGCTCGCGACCGGCTCGGATTTGAAGAGGTCTTCGTCCTGACGCTAGCCGCCCTGCGTAATAAGTACGAAATGCAGCTCGAGCAGGCGCCGGCGGTGCCGTTTCTGGAGTCGGTGGCTCGAGAGTTTGTGAGTCATTTACCATTCAAGTTGACCGACGCCCAGCGGGCGACGACCTGGCAGATCTTCCAGGATATCGGCAAGCCGCAGCCGATGAACCGACTGGTCGAAGGCGATGTCGGCTCAGGTAAGACAGTTGTGGCAGCCATGGCCGCGGTCATGGTACTCCATCATAACCATCAGGTAGCCTTGATGGCGCCGACCGAGCTGTTGGCCCGGCAGCACGCCGAAACTATTCAGCGCTTGCTGACACCCCTGGGATACGGTGACAAGATCGGATTGCTGGTCGGCGGCATGAAGACCGCCCAAAAGCAGGCCGCCCGCGACCACATCGCCAGTGGTGATATTCGGTTTATTGTCGGGACGCACGCTCTGATCCAGGATAGCGTCGATATGACCAGGCTGGAGTTGGTGATTATAGATGAGCAGCACCGCTTCGGTGTTGGGCAGCGCGGAGCCTTGCAGTCCAAGGCCGGGCACATGCCGCACGTTCTCAGTCTGACTGCTACGCCGATCCCGCGCTCGCTTGCCCTGACATTGTACGGTGAGCTGGACATCTCTATCCTGGGTGACAAGCCGGCCGGCCGCAGCGAAATTATAACCAAAATTGTATCGCCGAATTCGCGGGCCCAGCTATATACCGAAGTCGAAGCCGAGCTGGCGGCCGGCCGCCAAATGTTCGTCGTCTGCCCGTTGATCAGTGAATCCGCGCTGGCCTTCGCCAAAGATATGCCAGGACTCAAAACTCAGCCGGTATCAGCTGAGGAAATGTACGAGCGCCTCAGCAAAAAAGATTTTAAACACCGCCGGGTCGGTCTATTGCACGGCAAAATGAAGCCCGCCGACAAAAACGACATTATGCAGCAGTTCGTGGAGCGTAAGCTCGATATACTGGTCTCGACAACCGTTATCGAGGTCGGCGTTGATGTACCGAACGCCAGTATCATGCTTATCGAAGGCGCCGAACGGTTCGGTCTGGCGCAGATCCACCAGCTACGCGGTCGGGTGGGGCGGGGTGTCGACCAGGGTTATTGCTATCTGATGACCACCGAATCAATCGCGCCAAGTCGTCGGCTGCGGGCCCTCGAGCGCTCGACAGATGGCTTCAAATTAGCCGAACTTGACCTGGAGCTGCGCGGCCCGGGCGCCATTTACGGCACCCTGCAGCACGGCGATCTGGATCTGCGGGTGGCCTCGCTGACGGATAGCATTTTGATCGCCAAAGCCCGAGCCGCCGCCCAGGAATTTATTGATCGCGACGAAGATTTGTTACAATATAAGCATCTCAAGACACAAGTCCAGCACCTGAGTGCTGTAACAAACTTGAATTAGACAAAACTCATATATGTATTCGGTATTCTTTCATGCACATCAGAAGCTCGATCGAGTGGCCTATCGCCATTTGGATAGCTTGATTGAAGACGACGTCTTTTTCCCAAGTCTGAAGCGGATTATTTACTTCGAAGGCCAGCGCGGTCCAGACTCAACCAACCTCAAAAACAACATTAATGTTGAGCAGCCTTGGCATTTTATTAATCCGTTTGATACCAACGATACCGAAATATTCAAACTGATTGAGGGGCATTACGAACGTTTGGTGGCCGCGCTGAAGAATAAGGAGAGCATGAATGCTGCCTACGAAGCCTCGTGGTTGGCTCACGCCCTGGTTGATGGCCTCACTCCGGCCCACCATTACCCCTACGAACACGAGATGGAAGCCCTGCGGGGCGGCGAAACCCGTCATAGCCGCAAAGGACTGGTGGGCTGGATGATTGTGCATGGTGACACGCGGCGCGACACGCTGAAGCGTAGTCTGCAGCTAGTCGGTCCGAAGGGACTACTAACCACCCACACTCTGTTTGAAGGCGGTTCGTTCAGTATTATCGCGCCGCTGCGACTGAATGATGCCAAACCTTCGCGCGATGACCTAATAACTATCCGACAGATTGGTATCACGGAGTTTTTCCTGCGCTACGCCCGTGAAATCGCCAGCCACGACCTGTATCGTCGTTATTATCAAAAAGGTTGGACGCCGCAGCTGGCCCGCGATGTCCGCCGCGAGATGGCGCCACGGATGGTCCAAATTGTCACCTTAGCCTGGTATTCTGCGCTGTGTGATGCCAATTTAATTTCCGAGCCGGTATAATGCGGGTGATTGCCGGCAGTCTGGGCGGTCGAGTCTTTGACGCACCGGGCGGCCACCGTACCCATCCGATGGGTGACAAGATCCGTGGCGCTCTATTCAACATTCTCGGCGATATCGACGGCCTGACCGTGCTCGATGCCTTTGCTGGCAGTGGAGCCCTCAGTATCGAGGCTATCAGCCGCGGCGCCCAGAGCGTGCTGGCGATTGACGTCGACAAAGAAGCCTACAAAACAGTGCTGGCTAATGTCGCATCGCTGGATCTCAAAGACCGGATCACAGTGATGCGTAAGAACGTTGGTGGCTGGTCGCGCAATAATCAGGATCAGACCTTTGATATCGTCCTGGCCGACCCGCCGTACAACGACATCCGACCAGTCATGCTCCAGAAACTGATGCAGCAGGTTAAGCTAGACGGCTTGTTTGTATTATCATGGCCGGGCAGTGAACCGGTGCGTAACTTCGAGGGGGTCAGCGTCCTGACTGCCAAATCCTACGGCGATGCGCAGTTAGTTTTTTATCGGAAGAATGGGTAGGCAGAATGTATAATATGCCGAATGCATTTGCTAACCAATCCTAACACCGCTCTGAAGCCGCCTGCGGTTCTGATTATCGGACCTCCAGGCTCCGGTAAATCTGATCTAGCCCGTTATCTCGTTGATCTGACTGGCTGGCAACTCTATAACCGAGCGCAGATCAGCCGACAGTTTATGTTTGATAATAGTATTGACGCTATCAAAAGTGAAGTCCACTGGAAGGAGTACAACGCACGACTTGTCGGTGAACGCCGCCGGCTATTGGCAACTGGGCTACCCCTGATATTTAACGGCCAAGGCTATACCAATTGGTCAAAGACACGAGCTGATATTGTCGCTGCCAAACACGTTCCATTTATAATTAGCCTCAACCTCTTGCCTGCATATGTCGAAACGTTGGCAACCGCCAGCAACGAAACACCTGAAGATATCGAGACGGGTTACCTTGCCTATAAACGCTTCTCTAATACCCCGCGTAATCACCGAGACGTATACGTCGAAATCAATGAAGGCAACGACCACGACAGATTACGAATCGCGGCCGAAGGGCTTCAAGCCTACATTGAAGCCTACCCAAAGGTAGAAAATACGCCCGATGTCGAGTAGAATAACAGTGACGGGGATGTGGTGAAATTGGTATACACGCGTGTTTTAGGAGCACGTGCCTTACGGCGTGGAGGTTCAAGTCCTCTCATCCCCACCATTCAAATAATTCCAAGAGGTGATTATGGCAGAATCCGCTGTTGAGGTTATGATTCCTTTCCGAATTAGAGGCGACATGCCGAGGGATAGGATTGCCCGCATGTTTATAATTGGTACTCTGGCGTCCGGATGGCAGCCGCATAGAGACGAGGTGGCTGCAATAACACAACGCGCCCTCAAATTTGCAGACACCGAAATCATTGCCGCCGAAGAGCAGCTAGCGGCAGATGGGATTATTGGGCAATCTGCGGCAGGGGATTTAGAATTCATCGGGTTACAGTACCCTCTAGAAAAAACGTCGGATCATATATCGAATCTAGCCCAAGCCGCTGATGAATTGAACATCGCTTACACAAAATTTATTGAGGAAACCGACTGGCTCGCTCTATACAGTGGAATCTGGTAGTCCCGACACTGCGTATACGAAATATGGTTAAAGATGTTAAAATAATAGATAACATCTAGGAAAATATATGGCTTTATCTACCCAACCCTACAAAGGCGCTCGCGACTTCTATCCAGAGGACAAGCGCAAACAAAAATTCATGTTTGATACTATCCGCCGCACGGTGGAGAAATTCGGTTACGAAGAATACGATGCGCCGATTTTGGAGCCGCTGGAGCTGTATCTGGCCAAAACTGGTGAAGAAATTGTCAACGAACAGACCTATAGCTTTACTGACCGCGGTGGCCGCGAAGTTGTTATTCGTCCGGAGATGACCCCGACTGTCAGCCGGATGGTAGCAGCCAAGCGCCAGGAACTGGCCTACCCGCTGCGCTGGTACAGTATTCCCAACTTGTGGCGCTACGAGCGCCCTCAGCGCGGGCGGCTGCGCGAGCACTGGCAACTGAATGTCGACGTCTTCGGCATTAGCGGGATTGAGGCTGAGCACGAGATCATTTTGGTGGCCGATAACATCCTTCGGGCCTTTAAGGCTAAGCGGGCAATGTACACCATCAAACTCAATAGCCGACAGTTTAGCGATCATGTCCTCAAGTCGTACATTGGACTCGATGACGCCCAGGCTTACAGCATGATCAAACTAATTGACCGGATGCACAAGCTGGATCACGCTGACTTTATAGTTCAGGCTGACGCCCTCTGTACTCAGGCGCAGCGTGAAAAGGGCGCCGTCGAACAACTTCTGACCGTCCTCCAAGCCAACCGTTTTACAGCGTTACCGATGCAGTTGCAGGGACACCCCTCGGTTGAATCACTCAAGCGGATGATAGATGTTCTGACAGAGGCCGGTATTACCAATGTTGAATTTGACCCGACACTGATGCGCGGTTTTGACTACTACACCGATATTGTGTTTGAAGTCTTTGATACACACCCGGACAATAACCGTTCAATGCTCGGTGGCGGCCGCTATGATGGCCTGGTTGGCCTGTTTGGCGTCGAGCC
>DHXQ01000045.1:44654-64211 GCA_002413755.1 Candidatus Saccharibacteria bacterium UBA5152
CGAGACGGACGCTTATGTTGTGCTGATCGGTGATGTATTTGATGCCGTCCAGAAGCCACTGGCTGAATTCCGCAAGGCTGGCCTCAATCTAGCCGTCGACGTCTCCGGCCGCAAGATCGGCGCCCAATTCCAGTCAGCCGAAAAGAAGGGTATCCACTACGCCCTGATCATTGGCCAAGCCGAGATCGACAGCGGGCAGTACACAGTCAAAAACCTGCACTCCGGAGAGGAAGAGAAGCATGGTGTCGACCGGATCGTCAGTGTCGTCAAAGACCGTCGCCACCAAGACGAAGACAATGATTAAGATATCTGTTACAATATTCCCCTATGCACGTAAACAAGACCCAACTCAACGACACGACTATCAAACTTGCTATTACCGGTGACGAACCGACAATGAAGGATCTCAAACAGCAGGTGCTGAACCGTCTCAAAAAAGATGTCAAACTGCCTGGTTTCCGGGCCGGCAAAGTACCAGCTGAGCTAGTAGAACGCAGCGTTGACCAAACGACACTCCAAAACGACTTCCTGGACCTGGCATTGAATCGATTCTACGGCGATGCGTTGACTGAGTTACGCGTCCGCCCAGCTGCCCAACCCAAGGTAGACATCAAGAAGTTCGTACCTTTTACGACATTAGAATTCGAGGCTGAACTGGAAGTTGTTGGCGACATCACACTACCTGATTACACCAAGATCACTGTCCCTAAGAAACCGGTCAGCGTTACACCCGCTGACGTCGATGAAGTTGTCGATAATTTACGCCTCCGGATGGCCGAGAAGCAGCCGGTCGACCGAGCTGCCGAAAACAAAGACGAAATCTGGATCGACTTCGAGGGTCGCGACGCTAAGACCAATGAGCCGATCAACGGTGGTGACGGCAAAGATTATCCACTGGTCCTCGGCAGCAATACCTTCATCCCTGGGTTTGAATCGAACCTGGGCGGCGTGAAGGCAGGCGAAGAGCGTGAGTTTACACTTGATTTTCCGAAAGATTACGGTGTAAAAGCGCTGCAGGGGCGCAAAGTTACCTTCAAGGTCACGACGACGAAGGTGAATGAAGTTGTATTACCGAAACTTGATGACGATTTTGCCGCTAAAGCTGGCCCCTTCAAGTCGGTTGCTGAACTCAAAGCCGACATCAAGACCCAGATTACTTCTGAACGGACGTACCAGAATGACCGTGACTTTGAGAGTGACCTCCTGGCTGCTATTTCTGACAAAACCAAAGTTGCTATCCCTGATAGCCTGATCGACGACGAACTTACCCGCGTCGAGAATGAAGAGCGTCAAAATGTGACCTACCGCGGTCAGACCTGGGAAGAACACCTGGCTGATGAAGGCGTCACTGACGAAGGCCACCGTGCCAAGAATCGCCCCGGAGCCGAACTGCGCGTCAAGGCTGGGCTGATCTTGGCCGAAATTGCCGAGAAGGAAAAGATCGAGATTACCGCCGAAGAGCTGGAAATCCGGATTCAACTGCTCAAGGGTCAGTACCAGGACGCTGCCATGCAGGCCGAGGTTGATAAGACCGAGAACAAGCGTGAGATTGCTTCACGACTGTTGACCGAGAAGACAATTGCGCGCTTGAGCGAGTATGCTGCAAAGGCTGAGAAGCCAGCGAAACCTGCTTCCTCTAAAAAGAAATAGTCAGTATGTGACCCCTCTTGGCTGGCACTCTTGACCATGTCAAGGTACCAGACCAGCCTAGCCGCGTCGCGCAAGCGTCGCGACTGCACATCGCGTGATTTCTGACTCCAGACCTCGTGCGTGGTAGCCCAGCTACCACTTCCTGCGGGCTTCGCCATAAATCACCCGCTGCGCCGGCCGCTCACCCCACACGACCAGTCTGGCTGGCACTCTTGACATGAGAGTGCCAGTTTTCTATACTGGAGGTATAAATCTTATGTGTTCCAAATGATATGGAGGTACGACATGGTTTTAATCCCAACTGTTGTTGAAAATGAAGGCCGCTACGAGCGGGCCTACGATATTTATTCCCGTTTACTCAAAGAGCGGATTATCTTCCTCGGCTCTGACGTTAATGAGGCTAGCGCCAACGTGATCGTCGCCCAGCTGCTATTCTTACAGGCTGAAGACTCTAAGAAGGATATCTTCTTCTACATCAATAGCCCCGGCGGCAGCGTTTATGATGCGCTGGCTATCTACGACACCATGGAATTCATTACCTGCGATGTCCAAACCGTCGGTATCGGTGTCCAAGCATCGGCTGCTGCTTTCTTGCTGAGCTCCGGCGCTAAGGGCAAGCGTTCAGTACTTAAGAATTCAACCGTCATGATCCACCAGCCGTCCAGTGGTACTCGCGGTAAGGTCACTGATCAGGAAATTGACCTTCGTGAATCACTGCGTATCAAGTCACTGCTCGAAGAAATCATGGCCAAGAACACCGGTCAGAAGCCCGACAAGATCCACATCGACATGGAGCGTGACAAGTGGCTAACTGCCAAAGAAGCTCTCGATTACGGCATTATAGACAAGATCGTCAGCAATCCACCCAAAGAGCAGCTGAAATAGTCAAATATACAATACGACATCTTGACATTTAATTCGGGGTGGCCCATAGTACTATGCAAGAAGTAGTGTACGTATGGAGGCTATTGTATTGAATAGTCCAAAAACCCTCACGTAGTGTAATCTTCGCGCGATAAACTCTAAATATTCTATTTGTGGTGTATGTGGCCACGGACACTTTATTAACTCTAGTAGGGGGCATGTTTAGCGTATGGCTAAGACCGACAATTCAGCAGTTAAAGCTGCGAGCTCTGCTCGTGTGTACTACACGAAGCAGGACGACGCGATCGCATTACCAAGTCTGGTTGATCACCAGAACAAATCTTTTCAGTGGTTCGTCGACGAAGGCCTCGGCGAGCTTTTGGCTGAGATCAGCCCGATAGATGACTACACCGGCACCAAGTTGTCTTTGACGTTCAAGGGCTACCACTTTGAAGAGCCAAAGATGTCTGAGGCTGATGCCCGTGAAAACAACGTATCATACGACGCGCCGCTTAAGGCTACCGTCGAACTGACCAACAAAGTCACCGGCGAAGTCAAAGAGCAGGAAATCTACCTCGGTGACTACCCATGGATGACCAAGCGCGGAACTTTTGTGATTAACGGCGCCGAGCGCGTTGTCGTTAGCCAGCTGATCCGCTCAGCTGGTGTTTTCTTTACTGGGGACCAGCATGGTTCATCTAACCTGTACGGTGCCAAGGTTATTCCTGGCCGCGGTGCGTGGTTGGAGTTTGAGACTGCTGCCAACGGCGCTGTCTTTGTCAAGATTGACCGCAAGCGCAAAATCCCGGTTACCACGCTGCTGCGGGCTCTCGGTATGACCGAAGCCAAGATGAAGGATGCCTTCAAGCATGTCGACCAGGGCAAGCTCAGCTATGTTGACGCCACTCTTGAGAAAGACCCAGCCAAGGGTCAAAACGACGCCCTGATTGAGGTTTACCGCCGTTTGCGCCCAGGTGACCTAGCGACCGTTGATAACGCTCGCTCACTCCTGGAGAACATGTTCTACAACTTCAAACGCTTTGACTTCAGCCGCGTTGGCCGCTACAAGATCAACAAGCGTTTGAACCTTGATGTCGCCAACACCACCGAGAACCGCGTGATGCGTCTCGATGACCTGATTGCGATTATTGCTGAGATTATCCGCCTCAACAACACGCAGGAACCCGCCGACGACATCGACTCACTGGCTAACCGCCGAGTCAAACTCGTCGGCGAATTAGTTCAGCGCCAGTTCCGGATTGGTCTGCTGCGCATGGAGCGTAACACCAAAGACCGCATGAGCATGAGCGAGATCGAAACTGTCCAGCCTGGCCAGTTGATCAACGCCCGCCCAGTTGTGGCTGCTGTCCGCGAATTTTTTGCCAGCTCTCAGCTGTCGCAGTTCATGGACCAGATCAACCCGCTGTCCGAGCTGGCCCACAAGCGCCGCCTCTCTTCAATGGGCCCTGGTGGTTTATCGCGTGAACGCGCTGGCTTTGAAGTCCGTGATGCCCACGCCACCCACTATGGCCGTATCTGTGCCGTCGAAACCCCAGAAGGTGCCAACATTGGTTTGGTGCTGAACCTGGCTAACTACGCTCGTATCAACGAATATGGATTCGTTGAAACACCTTACCGCAAGGTACTCAACGCTGTAACGGCTACTGATGCAGTCGGCCACATCGCCGCCCACAACCTCGATGACGCTGGTGGCAAGCTGATCGTTGCCGAAGGCAAGACTATCACCGCTGCCGACGCCACTAAGCTGGCTAAGGTCACGGAACGCGTTACCTGGCCCGTTCAGGCTCGTGTCACCGGTGAAATTATTTACCTCGATGCCTACGCTGAAGAAGTCGCGGTTATTGCTGGTGCTGGTGCCAAGCTCGACAAAGATGGTTTCTTTGTCGACGAACGCGTATCAGTCCGCAACCGTCTGAAGTCAACCGAAGTTGACGCTAACGAAGTTACTCACATGGACGCTGCCTTGAACCAGATTATTGGCTCATCGGCCGGTTTGATTCCATTTATTGAAAAGAACTATGTTTACCGCTCCCTGATGGGTAGTAACCAGCAGCGCCAGGCTGTACCGCTGATCCAGCCAAAGGCTCCAATCGTCGGTACTGGCCTCGAAGGCACTGCCGCCCGTAACACTGGTCAGGTTATCCTGGCTGAAGGCAACGGTGAAGTCATCAAGGCTGAAGGTGCCGAAGTTGTTGTCAAATACAAGGAAGGCAACGTCACGTACGAGCCACAGCACTTTGTGCGCTCTAACGAAGGTACGTCAATCAACCAGAAAATCGTTGTCAGCACTGGCGACAAGGTCAAAGAAGGTGATGTCCTAATCGAAGGTATGTCGATTGAAGCTGGCGAATTGGCACTTGGTAAGGACCTCCTCGTTGGGTTCATGCCATGGGCCGGCTACAACTTCGAAGACGCAATCGTCATTTCCCGCCGCCTTGTTGAAGACGACACGCTCACCAGCGTGCACATCGTTGACTTTATGTTGGAAGTCCGCGAAACCAAGCTGGGCCCGGAAGTTGTCACCCGTGACATTCCTAACGTTTCTGAAGAAACCCTGCGCCACCTCGATGAAGACGGTATCGTCCGCATCGGTGCCGAAGTTCACGCTGGCGACATCCTCGTCGGTAAGATCACCCCGAAGGGTGAACAGGAATTGAGCTCGGAAGAGCGGCTGCTGCGTGCTATCTTTGGTGAAAAAGCCAAGGAAGTCCGCGACACCTCACAGCGCATGAGCAACGGTAAGCACGGTAAAGTTGTCGGTGTTAAGGTCTTCTCGCGTGAAAACGGCCACGAGCTCAAAGCCGGTGTCATCATGCAGATCCAGGTCTTTGTGGCCCAGATGCGCAAGATCTCCGTCGGTGACAAACTCGGTGGACGCTACGGTAACAAGGGTGTAATCGCCCGAATTCTGCCAGCTGAAGACCTACCATTCACCGAAGACGGAACGCCACTCGATATTGTCCTCAACCCGCTCGGTGTCCCATCCCGTATGAACATCGGCCAGTTGTTTGAAACCCACCTCGGTATGGCTGCCCGGGCTCTCGGCATCAAAGTTGCCAGCCCATCGTTCAACGGTGTGCCAACTGAGAAGATTGAAGAATTACTCGAAGAAGCCGGCTTGCCACGCGATGGTAAACAGCAACTCTACGACGGCCGCACCGGTGAAGCTTTCAAGGAGCGCACCACAGTCGGGTCCATGTACATGATCAAGCTGAACCACATGGTTGCCGATAAGATCCACGCCCGCTCGACTGGTCCATACACCATGGTTACCCAGCAGCCGCTCGGTGGTAAGGCCCAGAACGGTGGTCAGCGCTTTGGAGAAATGGAAGTCTGGGCTCTCGAAGCCTATGGCGCTGCCACAACCCTCCAGGAAATGCTGACGATCAAGTCCGACGACGTCTACGGACGCTCCAAGGCTTACGAATCGATCATCAAGAAGACTGACATCGTCGGTCCGAAGGTTCCTGAATCCTTCAACGTCCTTGTCAAGGAACTACAGGGTCTGGGCCTGAAGGTTGACCTCGTGAACAGCGAAGTTGGACACGCCATTGACGCCGAACAAATCTTGAGCACCAACATCAAGGAGGAATCCGAAACCCTTGCTGCTGTCGAAGTACCGCAACCCAGCGTGTCGGACATTGATATGAGTGATGATGATTCACTCGATGACTTCAGTGTCGTCGATGTTGATGATGATATGAGTGATGCCGACGCAGCTCTGGTTGCCGCATCTGACGACACGGACGACAATGATATTCAAGTAACTGAGGAGGAGGCCGCCTAATGCGTAAGTATTCATACGGCACCAGTATTTCCGACTTCACAGCTGTCCGCCTTGCGGTTGCCAGCCCCCAGGACATCCTGGAATGGAGCCACGGCGAAGTCACCAAGCCGGAAACAATTAACTACCGCACCCAAAAACCTGAGCGTGACGGTTTGTTCTGCGAACGGATCTTCGGACCGGTCAAAGACATCAACCCTCACGACGCAAAATACAAGGGTGTTCGTTCCCGCGAAGCCGCCGTCGACAAAAACGGTGAGCTTGTCACCAAGAGTATCGTTCGCCGCGAACGCATGGGCCACATCCAGTTGGCAGTGCCCGTGGCTCACATCTGGTTCCTGCGCGGTACTCCAAGCGCCATTGGCCTCTTGCTCGGCATGACCGTCAAGAACCTGGAGCGCGTGGCCTACTTTGCCAGCTACGTTGTCAAAGACGTTAATGTTGCTAAGCGCGACCAAATGCTGGCCGACAAAGAAGCTGAGTTTGCCGCTGGTAACGAAGCTATCAAATTCCGTTACGAAGAGGAAGCTAAAAAGGAAGATGCCAACGTCAAAGCATTGGCTGAAATGCAGACCAAGGAACTCGAAGAGTTGGCAGCTGACTTTGAACTGCTGAAGAGCCAACTGGCGAGCCTCGAAAAGTTACACCTGATAAATGAGACTGACTACCGTAACCTGCCTGACGAATTGCAAGATTTGATCCAAGTCGGCATGGGTGGTGCGTCACTCAAAGATTTGCTCGAAAAGATCGACCTCAAAGAACTGATCGGTACCCTCAGCACCGAAGCTGAAGACGCAAAGGGTCAGCGCAAGAAGAAGATCATGAAGCGTCTGCGCTTACTTGAATCTATGGATCGCGCCGGCATCAAGCCGTCAAGCATGTGCCTCAGTGTCCTGCCGGTTATTCCTCCGGATTTGCGTCCAATGGTCCAGCTGACCGGTGGTCGTTTCGCAACAAGCGACCTAAACGACCTCTACCGCCGCGTCATCAACCGCAACAACCGCCTCAAGAAGCTAATGGACCTCAATGCACCCGAAGTTATCCGCCGCAACGAGCAGCGCATGCTGCAAGAAGCTGTTGATGCCCTGGTTGATAACAACAACGCCCGCTCCGGTCGTGCTGTTGCTGCTACTGGCCAGCGCCGTCGCCTGAAGTCACTCAGTGACCTCCTGAAGGGTAAGCAGGGTCGTTTCCGCCAGAACCTCCTCGGTAAGCGCGTTGACTACTCTGGTCGCTCGGTTATCGTTGCCGGCCCTGAACTGAAGATCCACCAGTGTGGGTTGCCAAAGATGATGGCTCTGGAACTATTCAAGCCATTCGTGATTGGTGAACTGATCGAAAACGAGCACGCCCACAACATCCGCAGCGCAACTCGGATGATTGAAACTGGTGATATAGCCGTTTGGGATGCTCTCGATGAAGTCATTAAGGGTAAATACGTTCTGCTGAACCGTGCACCATCACTGCACCGTTTGTCGATTCAGGCTTTCCAACCAGTCCTGCGCGAAGGCCGGGCTATCCAGCTCCACCCACTCGTTTGTAAGGGCTTCAACGCCGACTTCGACGGTGACCAGATGGCCGTCCACTTGCCGCTGAGCAAGGAAGCTCAAGCCGAGGCCCGTGACATCATGGCTGCCAACAAGAACCTCTTGAAGCCAGCTGATGGTTCACCAGTGCTGCACATCGAGCAGGATATCGTCCTCGGTTGTTACTACCTGACCTACGACCGCCCGGGCATTAGCCAGGACGTCCGTACCTACAGCGACGTCAACGAAGCTATCCTCGCACTCGACGGTGGCAGCCTGACATTACAGAACCGCATTCGCGTTTCATTCCGCGGTATTGTCCGTGAAACCACCTTGGGACGCTTACTATTCAACGAAACCTTCCCTGAAGATTTCCCATTCCAGGACGAAGCCATGACCAAGAAGCGCTTGCTGAAAGTATTGGCTGATGCCTACCAACAGTACGGCCAGGAAACAACCGCCGAACTGGCCGACACCCTGAAAGACCTCGCCTTTGCCTACGCCACCATTTCTGGCTTGAGCATGGGTATGGGCGACTTCCAGGACGTTGATGGCTTCGACACGATGATTGAAGCCGGTGACACCCGCTCAGCATCGATCTCTGATCAGTATGAGCAAGGTTTCATCACCGAAGACGAGCGTTACCGCTTAACAGTCGATAACTGGACCAAGGTTGAAAAACAAGTTCAGGATGCTCTGGGCGAGCAAATGAAGGGCCGCGACACCGCAACTGCCATCGCCATCAACTCTGGTGCCCGTGGTAACATTTCCCAGCTGAACAACGCTGTCGGTATGCTGGGTGTCCTATCCGACGCCTCCGGCCGCGCAATCGAGCTACCTATTAAGTCAGGTTACATCAAGGGCCTGAACCCATTGGAATACTTCACTGGTACCCGTGGTACCCGCAAAGCCCTGATCGACATCGCCCTGAAGACGGCTGATGCCGGCTATCTGACCCGCCGTTTGGTTGACGTCTCCCAAGACGTCTTCACTATCGAGGAAGATGCCGACGCCACCGACCCAGGCTTCGCCATGCTGCGCGCTGATGCAACTGCCATTGGTGTTAACTACGGCTCACGCCTGGTTGGCCGCTTCGCCGCTGAAAATGTCAGCAAACACATCAAGACCGGTGAGCAGTTCACCCCTGAAGTTGCTGCTACTATCGAAGCCGATACTTCAATTGACGGTGTGCGCATCATGAGCGCCCTCAGTTGTACCAACGTTCGTGGTGTTCCAATGAAATCCTACGGTGTTGACCCAGCTACCGGCTTGCTGGTTGCCAGCCACCACCCAATTGGTGTGATCGCTGCTCAATCCATCGGTGAGCCTGGTACCCAGTTGTCGCTCGACAGTAAGCACCGTTCCGGTGCCGCACTGGCCGACGATACTGCCCAAGGTCTGTCCCGCGTTGAGGAACTTTTCGAAGTTCGCCAGCCAAAGGGTGCAGCCTACCTGACTGACATCGACGGAACCGCCAATACCTGGGAAGAAGGCGACCACTACGTCGTCCAGGTGACTGCTGATGACAAAGAAAAAATCGAGTTGAAGCTTGATGGCCGCACACCTCAGGTTGCCACTGGCTCAGATGTCGCTATCGGCGATGTTGTTGCCAGCCGCGACGAAGGTGCTGAACCTCTGATCTCGCCAATGGCCGGTAAGATTGATGTGACTGCTAAGTCAGTCATCATTACCCCAGCCAAGACGAGTGTTGTCCGCTACGAGATCCCAGGCTACAAGCAATTACTCGTCCTCGACGGCGACAAAGTTGAAGCCGGTCAGCGACTGACCAATGGTTCGATCAACCTCCAGGATCTTTTGAGCCTGCAGGGTGTCGAACCAACCCAGCGCTACATCATGAACGAAATCCTGGCAATGTTTGCCGGACAGGGTCAGAACATCGCTGACAAGCACCTGGAGATCATCGTGCGTCAGATGTTCAGCCGTGTCATGATCGAAGACGCTGGTGACAGTGAATTCGTGACCGGTGACATCGTCAGCAAGTTAGCCGTCGTTGAAGCCAACGAACGCCTCGCCAAGGAAAAGGGCAAGAAGCTCGTTCAGTACAACCAGTTGCTGCTTGGTATTACCAAGTCGTCGCTATCAACTGACTCGTTCCTGTCGGCTGCCTCATTCCAGGACACCACCCGTGTCTTGATCGCTGCTGCTACCAGTGGCCGTGTCGACCACCTGTACGGTCTGAAAGAAAACGTCATCCTGGGCCGCAAGATCCCTGTCGGTACTGGCTTTGGCCAATCTGCTCGCAGCACGAGTGGTGATGACTATGCCGCTGAGCCATTGGCTAGCCTCAGCAACGTCCTTTAGCTCCATATTGACATCAGTGATATAATATTCTGACAATGTCATCTATTGGAGAATGAGAATGGGATTTAGCAAGAATCGGCCATGCCTGACAGCGAAAGGCTGCAAGCAAGAAACGGCCGTAGCTGTTGCGGTTCGCCTGACATTCGCCAACAATGAACATAGGCCCAAGATTTTGGGCGGATGCCGCGATCAGCGTTTAGGAGACTGTGCTGTTATTGGTGCAGACCTAGATGCACAGGGCAGGGATCCGCACGCAATGTATGTGGACGGCGAACGAGTCAGTCCTTGTCCTAGAATTGCAGTACTGCAATTTATGGTTACAGATGCCGAGGAAATACGCGCATTGCAGAGCCAAGATGTCTAGCCGGTTGATAATACGCCGCCTATCTGTTAGAATAGTTTAGTTACAATAACAATCCGAGCCGGGAGTTACAGTCGTACACGAGTTGGCGCTTTGTATGACTGCCTGCAGCGGTAGATTGAAGGAGAAATAATGCCAACAATTAATCAACTGATTCGCAAGCCGCGCGTCCGGGTGACTTCCAAGACGAAGTCGCCAGCTATGCAGCGGGTTGTGAACAACCTCAAAACAAAGAATTATGAAAAGCCTGCGCCTTTCAAGCGTGGTGTGTGTGTCAAGGTTACAACCAAGACACCAAAAAAGCCAAACTCAGCCCTGCGTAAGGTTGCCCGTGTGCGCCTGACAAATGGTTACGAAATTTGGGCTTACATCGGCGGCGAAGGCCACAACCTCCAGGAACACGCCGTTGTACTAGTACGCGGTGGCCGCGTCAAGGACCTTCCTGGTGTCCGTTATCACATCGTCCGTGGTTCGTTGGACCTTCAGGGTGTCAACAACCGCAAACAGGGCCGTTCCAAGTACGGTACCAAGAAAGCCGGTAAATAATCATGCCACGTAAGAAAACTAAAGCATTAGTCCGCGACGTCGCTCCGGACCGCTTATACAACAGTGTGCCATTGGCTCGTCTGATCAACCGCGTTATGCAAAATGGTAAGAAGCAGCTGGCTGAACGCCTCGTTTATGACGGCCTCCAGAAGTCCGCCGACCGCCTGAAGGTTGAAAACCCCCTCGATGTCTTCGAACAGGCTATGAAGAACATTCGCCCTCACGTCGAGACTCGCTCTCGCCGCGTCGGTGGTGCCAACTACCAGATCCCATTTGAAGTTCATGGCCAGCGCCAGAACCACCTGACAACCATGTGGTTTGTAGCTGCTTGTCGCTCCCGCAAAGGTATCAGCATGGCTGACCGTATCGCTGCTGAGCTGACCGACGCCTACAATGGCCAAGGTGCAGCCGTCAAGAAGCGTGAAGATGTTCACAAGATGGCTGAAGCTAACCGCGCCTTCGCGCACTTCGCCCGGACCTAGAAATGGCTCATTTCGAACTCCAATCTGAAGGCGGAACATATACCGTTACTGCCGCTTCGAGTAATCAGTACGTTGACGGGGCTATACGGATTGAACCACCTGTAAGACTGGATGCTGACGACTGGGAGTTTCTTAACAGAGATGCAGATATTAAATTTACAGGCATATCTTCAGGCAAACAGGCGACGATGGTCTCATATATGTTTGATGATAAACCGAGCTTAGCGGCGCAACTTCGGATTAGTGGTGAATATGAAGAGCGTGTTCATTACTTGGCTCAAGCCTTAGTTGGACATGTATCCCTGTTGGAGAGCAAAGAACAATTCATTAAATATTATGAGGGCGAGTAAGAATAATGGCAGACAAGAAATACCCCATCACCAAGATACGTAACCTCGGTATTATCGCGCATATTGATGCCGGTAAAACCACCACAACCGAAGGTATTCTGTACCGCACCGGTCTGAAGCACAAGATTGGTGCCGTTCACGAAGGTGGTACCACCACCGACTGGATGGCTCAGGAGCGCGAACGCGGTATTACTATCGTGGCTGCTTCTGTGACTTGTTTTTGGAAAGGCCACCAGATCAACATCATTGACACCCCGGGCCACATCGACTTTACTGCCGAAGTCGAACGCTCACTGCGCGTCCTTGACGGTGCCTGCGTTGTCTTCGACGGTAAGATGGGTGTTGAATCACAGTCTGAAACTGTGTGGCGCCAAGCCGACAAGTACGGTACACCGCGTATCTGCTTTATCAACAAGATCAACCAAACCGGTGGTGATTTCTACAAATCCCTCGACACTATCCACGCCCGCTTGAGCAAGCGGGCTTTCCCAATCCATCTGCCAATTGGTTTTGAGCAGTCGATCAACGGTATCGTCGACCTGATCTCGATGAAGGCCTATACTTACAAAGAGTTTACCGACCACGAAATGGTCGGAGCCGAAATCCCAGCCGACATGATGGACCAGGTCAAGAAATACCGCAGCCTGTTGATTGAAAACGCCGTCGCCGAAGATGAAACAACTCTGGAGCGCTACTTTGAAGTCGGTGAAGACGGTTTGAGCGAAGAAGAGATCAAACACGCGATTCGTGCTGCTATCCTGACCGGGAAATTCTTCATTG
This sequence comes from Candidatus Saccharibacteria bacterium UBA5152, assembly GCA_002413755.1. GTDB lineage: Bacteria > Patescibacteriota > Saccharimonadia > Saccharimonadales > UBA4665 > UBA4665. Next base: position 57,341 of record DHXQ01000045.1, read on the forward strand.
TCACCGGTGGCGATGGCCGCGGTGTCATGGTTGAGAAGGTCCTGGACCTCGTCAATGATTACCTGCCAGCCCCTGATGACCGCGATAACGTCTGGGGTGTCCACCCCAAGACCGGCGAAGAAATTGAACGCCACAATAACGAGACTGACCCGATGAGCGCGCTGGCCTTCAAGATCACCAGCGACCCATTTGTCGGTAAGCTGGCCTACTTCCGCGTCTACTCCGGTAAAGTGACCGCTGGATCATACATCCTGAACAGCTCTACGGGTGAAAAAGAGCGTATTGGCCGCATCGTTCGCCTGCAAGCAGACAAGCGTGAAGACGTCACTGAAGTTGGCGCCGGCGACATTGCCGCTATCGTCGGCCTGAAGGGTACGACCACCGGCCACACGCTGTGCGACCCCAACAACCCAATCGTCCTCGAGAACATTACCTTCCCAGACCCTCCAGTTTCGATCGCTATCGAACCTAAGACTAAAGCCGACCAGGAAAAGATGGGCATTGCCCTATCACGGCTGGCTGAAGAAGACCCAACCTTCCGCGTCCGCACCGACGAAGAAACTGGTCAGACTATCATCTCCGGAATGGGTGAGTTACACCTGGAAATCATCGTTGACCGCATGAAGCGCGAGTTTACCGTCGAAGCTAACATCGGTGCACCGCAGGTTGCCTACCGCGAATCTGTCCGCAAAACCGGTGTTGAAGTCCAAGGTAAGTTCATCCGTCAATCTGGTGGTCGCGGTCAGTACGGTGACGTCTGGCTGCGCATCTCTCAGAACGAGCAGGGTGCCGGCTTCGAATTCATCAACTCGATCAAGGGTGGCGCTGTTCCAACCGAATACATCAAGCCTGTTGAGCAGGGTATCGTCGAAGCCATGGCTAACGGTGTTATCGCCGGTTACCCGGTTGTCGACGTCAAAGTCGAACTCTACGACGGAAGCTACCACGAAGTTGACTCCAACGAAATGGCCTTCAAGATTGCCGGATCCATGGCCCTCCAAGAGGGTGTCCGTCGCGCCGGCCCAGTCCTGCTGGAGCCAGTCATGAAAGTCGTCGTCGTGACCCCAGAAGAATTCATGGGTGACGTCATCGGTGACTTGAACGCCAAGCGTGGCCGCATCGAATCGATGGAAGACCTGACCACTGGCATCAAGGAAATCACCGCCTTCGTCCCACTTGGTGAAATGTTTGGTTACACCACTAACTTGCGCAGTAGCACCCAAGGCCGCGCCAGCTCCAGCATGGAGCTCGATCACTACGCTGATGTTCCGAACAACGTCGCGGAAGCGATCATCGCCAAGAATTCAAAGTAAGCGACGAGACTCTTTACAAATACCGCACTTTTCCCTATACTACTCGGGGTAACTTGTGTGAGCTGTCTCTTATGAGCCATGGTGCTTATGCAACTAATACAATAAACTAATTAAGGAGTTACAACTTCATGGCAGATCAATTCGACCGAACCAAGCCTCACGTTAACGTTGGTACTATGGGCCACGTTGACCACGGTAAAACATCACTCACCGCCGCTATCACTATGGTGCTCAGCAAGCGCCTGCCAAGCAAGGTCAACAAAGCTGTTGACTACGCTGCAATCGACAACGCTCCAGAAGAGCGCGCTCGTGGTATCACGATTGCTACCTCTCACCAGGAATACGAGTCAGAAAAGCGCCACTACGCGCACGTCGACATGCCAGGTCACGCCGACTATGTCAAGAATATGATCACCGGTGCCGCTCAGATCGACGGCGCTATTCTCGTTGTCTCAGCTGCTGACGGCCCAATGCCTCAGACCCGCGAGCACGTCTTGCTGGCTCGCCAGGTTGGTGTCCCAAGCATCCTCGTCTTCTTGAACAAGATGGACCTCGCCGACGAAGAACTCGTCGAGCTGGTTGAAGAGGAAATCCGCGACTTGCTGGAAAAGAACGGTTTCGACCGCGACTGTCCTATCATCCGCGGTTCCGCGACTCAGGCTATCAACGGTGACGCTAAAGCCGAAGACGCTATCATGGAACTCGTCACTGCAATGGATTCCTTCATCCCAGAGCCAAAGCGCGAACTCGACAAGCCTTTCATCATGCCTATCGAGGACGTCTTCTCGATCAAGGGTCGTGGTACTGTTGCCACCGGTCGTATCGAAGCTGGTATCGTCAAGATCAACGAAGAAGTTGAAATCGTCGGTATCCGCCCAACCCGCAAATCAGTTGTGACTGGTATCGAAGCTTTCAAGAAATCACTTGACCAAGGTCAAGCTGGCGACAACGCTGGTGTTCTACTGCGCGGTATCGAGCGCGACGACATCGAGCGTGGCCAGGTGCTTGCGAAGCCAGGTACTATCACCCCACACACCGAATTTGACGCTGAAGTCTACATCCTGAACAAGGAAGAAGGTGGTCGCCACACTCCTTTCTTCAAGGGATACAAGCCTCAGTTCTACTTCCGTACTACGGACGTAACCGGTGAGGTTGAACTTCCAGCTGACAAAGAAATGGTCATGCCTGGTGATACTATCACTTTCAAGGTTAAATTGCTTGCTCCAATCGCTATGGACCAGGGTCTCCGCTTCGCTATCCGCGAAGGCGGCCGGACCGTTGGTGCTGGTGTTGTGACTAAGATCAACAAGTAGTCTCACTCGAGGCTATAAAAGAGCGTCAGAAATGGCGCTCTTCTTGTTGTATAAATATGCTAACCATGACTTGTCTTGTTGACTGCTATGCTATAATTTCGCAATGGTAAACAGAAAGTGATGTGATGTTATATAGCCGTGATGACACCGGTCTGGTAATTAGTACAGTTGAATCAGACCTCAGCGCGCAGGGTATTGATTTTACGAAGCCAGGCTATCGCCGAGGCTGGCGTTTGATGACTAGTGTCGCCGGAGAAATGGATGTCGAAGTTACTGGTACTGACATCACCCACTGGGTAATGAACTTCGGCATGATGAGAGCAATTGACGAACTTGTCGACAATCATGATATAACCGATGTTACTGAGCCGCTGCATTTAGTTATATCCGGGCAAGCGATAGAAGGCGTGACCGCTCAGGAAGCATCGGTATTTGCAGAATTGGTTGCAGGCTATGGCGAAGAGCAAAAAGAAGATGTTCTGGAGGGTTACCTGACACTCCCTTCTTTTGCAGACAAAAGGTTATCGGCTGTATCGGTCTCGGAGTTGATGGGTGTCAACATTGCAGAATCAGCAAGCTTTGCTCGCATCCTAAAAATTGACCCCAAGCTTGAACCAAATATCTTCAGCCAGCTGGCTGCCCGCAATCGGTTCAATCGATGGGTAGAACAGTTCTCGCGCGCTGGTTACCTGGCCGATTCCTGCTTTGACCTGCGTAAGGATTATCTGGCGGGGAATGTCGCCATCCCGCCGTCACTTGGGACGCGTTCAGTAATGTTTAGCCGGGCCGTCGCCGAAGTTATACGTGCAACCCGTGGCACGCCTATCAGAACCATGGGTACGCTTGCACTGACGGCCTTCAAGATGAACGCCTTCGAGCGCGCCTCATGAGGCATGTGCGCTGTCCTTTCATTGTATGGGGAAGTGTTGTATAATCACCTTGTAATAACATTGTGTCGAGAACTCGTCCGGTCACTCATCACTCCGGGAGAGGTTACGACACTGCAATGAGCAAAACGCTCAGGAAGGTTAACCACTATAATGGCTGACACTAAGAAAGCCCCTGCGGCTGACGTAAAGCAAAAGATTCGTATTCGCCTGAAGGCTTACGATCACAAAGTTATCGACCAGGCTGCTAAGCAGATCGTTGACACTGCACTGCGCACCGGCGCAACATTGGCTGGGCCAATCCCACTGCCAACCCGTCGCAGCACATTTACGGTCGTCAAAAGCCCACACGTCTACAAGAAGGGCCGCGAGCAATTCGAGATGCGCGTCCACAAGCGCCTAATCGATGTCTTTGAACCGACCCCCAAGACCATCGACAGCCTGATGAACCTCAGCCTGCCAGCTGGTTGCGACGTCGAAATCAAGATGTAGCATCGCTACGTAATTGTGCGACATTGTCGTTTGATTGCACGGACGGAGGAAACTTCGTCCGTTTTTATGATTCGTGGTTGGTTGTTAGGATTTTAATATACCGTCTCATCAATGGTTGGTACTATGGGTGAGTCAACTAAATAAGGAGACCGCTATGGGACATCATCATCCATCGACCGCCGTACCATCGAATATTATTGGAGTCGCAGTATTGGCCACCGCAGTCGGAGCGGTCGCCGGCTTATTGTTTGCGCCGAAGAGTGGTAAGGAGACCCGAGCTGACCTCCAAGCCAAGATGAAGGACGCCAAACACAAAGGCATGGAAAAGGCCGATCACATGCGCCACAAAATGAACTCCAAGGTAGATACCGCGTTGTCTAAAGTCCATGATGCGACTGATAGCCTTGACGAGGCCGCCGATAAGGCAGCCGCTCAGGTCAAGGCCAAGGCTGACGAAGCCAGCCGGCGGGCTCGCGCAGCGTAGATTATGTTGCAGTAGAATTTGCAACATATTGACAGAGGTAACAGATACGTGTTACTCTATTATGGTACTTTATTAAGACCTGCTCTTGGTGCGTTGTATAGGTCACTTCCATGTTAGAAATAACAGGGGTGAAACCGCCAACCACCAAGAATTTTTATGTCAGGATTTAAACACTAAGAGGTAATAGACACTATGAAAGCTCTTATCACGAGAAAGGTAGGCATGACCAGCACCATCGCAGAAGATGGCGTTGTGACGGCTGTTACCTTGCTTTCCGCTAGTCCTTGCGTTATCACGCAAGTGAAGACCGTCGACACCGACGGATATACCGCCGTACAGCTTGGCGCTGAAGAGACCAAGCTTGTCGGCAAGGCGCTCACTGGGCATTTTAAGGCTTCAGCAGCTGCCAACAACACAAAAATGATGCCAAAGATTGTACGCGAATTTCGTATTGACGAAATTACAGAAGATCTAAAGGTCGGCGAGAAAATCTCAGCCGACATTTTTGAATCTGGGGACGAAGTTACCGTCACTGGTCTTACCAAAGGTAAGGGTTGGGCTGGTACGATTCGCCGCCACAATTTCCACCGCCAACGCGCCACTCACGGTGGTAAGGGAAACACGCGCAAGCCAGGTTCGATTGGCTCAATGTATCCGCAGCACATCCTCAAGGGTAAGAAAATGGCTGGCCAATTAGGTCACGAACAAGTCACCATTCAAGGTTTGAAGGTGGCTTTTGTTGATATGGAGAACAACCTGATCGCGGTCACCGGCGCAGTGCCCGGCCCACGCAAGGGAATTATTATCTTGAAAGGAGCTAAGTAATGGCTACAACTCCTACATATAAAGCCGATGGAACCAAAGCCACAACTACCGCTAAGCTCGATGCCGCAGTCTTCGGTGTCGCTCCTGAGAACCACGAAATGCTAAAGCAGGTCTACACTGCCTACCTCAGCAACGGTCGCACCCGCAACGCTGTCACCCTGAAGCGTGGTGAAGTCAGCGGTGGTGGTAAGAAACCATGGAAGCAAAAGGGAACCGGCCGGGCTCGTTTCGGTTCATCCCGCAACCCAATCTGGCGCGGTGGTGGTATTGCCTTCGGTCCAACCGGTCTTGAAAACTACACCAAGGGTCTGAACGTCAAAGTTAAGCGCCTGGCTATCCGCCAAGCTCTCAGCCTGTCGAACGACGCTGGCAAAGTTATCGTCATCGAAGACTTCCTCGTCAAAGACGGTAAGTCATCTGTAGCGGCTGCAATTCTGGCCAAGGTCGGTGCAACTCGCCGCACTCTCGTCGTTGTTGACGCCCTGACTGACGACACTGTTCGCGCTACTAACAACCTGACCAACATCAAGCTTGTCCAGGCTACCTACCTCAACGCTTTCGATGTTATGAACGCTGACACAATTGTTGCTACCAAGGCTGCACTTGACCTGGTCAGCAAATGGCTCGCCGTCGAAGCTAAAGTCGCTCCCAAGGCTGACAAGGTCGCTGCTAAGCCAGACGCCAAGAAAGAGGAGGCATAATCATGAGTCTATCTATCGTCCTCAAACCTCGCGTTAGCGAAAAGGCTTACGGCATGAGTGGCAAAGAAGGCAAATCTAATGTCTACGTCTTTGATGTCGATCGCGACAACAACAAGCACTCTGTCGCTCGGGCTATCGAAGCGCAGTACGGCGTGACCGTCACGACTGTCAATATCACCAACCTCAAGGGCAAGTCCAAGCGCACTGTTCGTAAGGGTGGCCGCCCAACCGCTGGCCGCACTTCTGACGTCAAGAAAGCTTACGTTACACTCAAACTCGGTGATGCATTGCCAATCTTCGCTGCTATCGACGCTGAAGCTGAAAAAGACGCTAAGACAAATGAACAGTTTGCCAAAGCGGCTGAAAAGGCTGCCGCCAAAGAAGAGAAGGCTGCCGCTAAAGCTGCCAAGAAGGAGAAGAAATAATGGCTATTATTGCATACAAACCAACGACACCTGGGCGCCGCGGTATGACCAGTATTAGCAGTAAGGATATTACTACTAAGAAACCTCTGCGCAGCCTGCTTGTTATCAAGACTCGCACTAACGGCCGCAACAACCAAGGTCGGATCACAACCCGTCACCGTGGTGGTGGTGCCAAGCAGTTCTACCGTTTAGTTAACTTCCGCTTCGAAGCTGGCAAAACTGCCACTGTCGAACAGATAGAATACGACCCCAACCGTACCGCTCGTATTGCCCGCATCAAAGACAACTCCGGTCAGTACCATTACATCCTGGCAGCTAACGGCATGACCGTCGGCCAAACCATCACCAGTGGTGAAGGTGCACCTATCGAAACTGGCAACCGCTTGGCTCTGAAGAACATCCCAGTTGGTAGCACGATCCACGCCATTGAA
>DHXQ01000045.1:64415-68369 GCA_002413755.1 Candidatus Saccharibacteria bacterium UBA5152
CACCAGAACGTTAAGATCGGTAAAGCCGGCCGTAACCGCAACAAGGGTTGGCGCCCAAGTGTTCGTGGTGTCGTTATGAACGCCGTCGATCACCCACATGGTGGTGGTGATGGTGGTCGTCACCGTATGGCTAAAGCGCCTCGTACTCCATGGGGTCAGAAGACTCTTGGATTCAAGACCCGCCGCCGTAAGTCAACAACTAATATGATCGTCCGTAGCCGGTCACTGGCGAAGAGGAAATAACCTATGTCTAGATCACTGAAAAAGGGTCCATTTATCGATCCAAAATTGATGAAAAAGGTCATGGCACTCGGTGCTGACGACCGGACTATCATCAAGACCTGGGCGCGCGCCAGTACGATTACTCCAGATTTCCTGGGCCGTACCATCGCTGTCCACAATGGTAAGGTTCATGTCCCGGTATTTATTACAGAAAACATGGTTGGCCACAAGCTCGGTGAGTTTAGTCCAACCCGTAAGTTCCGCAACCACGGCGGTAAATTGGCTAAGAGGTAAATGATATGAATACACCTACAGTCGCATCCAAAGGAGTCTTAGCTATCGCTAAGGGTGTCCGTATGAGCCCCCGCAAAGTTGGTGTTGTTGCCAGCCTGGTTCGTGGCCGCACCGTCGAAGATGCTCTCGTCATCCTCGCCAACACTCCTCGCCGCTCAGCTTTGCCGGTTATTAAGGCTATCGAGTCTGCCAAGGCTAACGCCGACCACAACCACGGCCTCAAGCCAGCAACCCTGCGCATCGTCGAAATCACCGTCAACCACGGCCCACGCATCAAGCGTTACCGCCCAGCCGCCCACGGCCGCGCCCTGCCTTTCCAGCGTCGCACCAGCCACATCCGGGTTGTTGTCGATGGTGACAAACGTGAAGTTCGTAAACCAGCCGCCAGCACTGCTAAGGTAACTTCGACAAAGAAGGAGGAGAAATAATATGGGACAAAAAGTTAACCCAATTAGCATGCGCCTCCAGCTCAACAAGGACTGGCGCAGCAAGTGGTTCGCTACCAAGCGTGATTACGCTGCTTACCTCAAGAACGATCTTGAAGTTCGCCGTTTGATCGCTAATAAGCTTGGCTCGCGCGCTGCTATCAACAAAGTTGACATTGAGCGCTCACCAAACCTCGTCACCGTCACTATCGCTACCGCTAAGGCTGGTGTTGTCATCGGTCGTGGTGGTCAAGGTGCCCAGGAACTCAAAGCTGCTATCGAAAAGATTTACGGCGTGCCAGTTCGCGTCAACATCGACGAAGTTAAGAAGTCAGAGCTGTTTGCCAAGTTGGTCGCCGAGAACATCGCCCACCAACTGGAACGCCGCATGAGCTTCCGCCGGGCTATCAAATCTTCAGCAGCCGCTACGATGCGTGCTGGTGCCCTCGGTATTCGTATCCAGGTTGCCGGTCGTCTGAACGGCGCTGAAATGTCCCGCACCGAGAAGGAAGTTGCCGGTTCCGTACCACTGCACACCATCCGAGCCAACATCGACTACGCTGGCGTTACTGCTAAAACAGCTGCTGGCATCATTGGTGTCAAGGTCTGGATTTACAAGGGTGAGGTAGCCTAAGATGTTATTGCCAAACAGAATGAAGTTCCGCAAGGTACGCAAGGGTAAAATCCGTGGCGTCGCTACTTCCGGACATTACATCGCCTACGGTGATTTCGCCCTCCAGGCCCAGGGCCATGAGCGCATCACCTCACGCCAAATCGAAGCCTCCCGCCAGGCCATGACCCGCTACGTCAAACGTGGTGGTAAAATCTGGATCCGCATCTTCCCACATACTCCGGTGACTCGCAAGCCACTTGATGTGAAAATGGGTAGCGGCAAGGGAAGTCCTGAATTCTACGTTGCCAAAGTTAAGCCCGGCACCATCATGTTTGAAATGCAGGGTGTAACCGAAGAAGTCGCACGCGAAGCCATGCGCCTGGCAGCCCACAAGTTACCAGTTAAAACGAAATTCCTCGTGAAAGAGGAGGTCTAGTATGAAAGTTATCGATATCCGCAAATTATCCACTACTGAATTAACCGTCGAAACCGGCAAAATTCGTGATGAAATCGCCAGCCTAAAGCGCGGTATTCACATGGGTGAAGTCCAGAACGTTCGCGTTATCCGGAACAAGCGCAAAGATCTCGCTCGTATGCTGACCGTCCTCGGTGAACAGTTGATTAAAGAGACGTCAAGGAGTAGCAAGTAATGGCCAAAACAATCATCGGTATTGTGTCGTCTGCTAAGTCTGACAAGACGATTGTCGTCACCGTTCAGTACAAGAAGACGCACCCACTTTACCGCAAGCAATATACCGTCAGTAGCAAATTTATGGCTCACGACGAGAAGAATGAAGCCGAAGTCGGCGACAAGGTTTCGATCGTTGAGACTCGTCCATTGAGCGCCCGCAAGCGCCACATTCTGGACAAGATCATCGAAAAACCTATCCTACGCGAAGACACATTGAGCCTGACCAAGGTTGAGGAATCAGCCAAGGCTAAGCACGAAGCCGAAGCCAAGGCAGAGGCTAATGCCGAAAGCGAGGAGAAGTAATATGATCCAACAAGAAACTCGCCTCGGCGTCTGCGACAACTCTGGTGCCAAGGAGATTCTTTGCATCCGCGTCCTCGGTGGCACTCGCCGCCGCTACGCTGGCGTTGGTGACACCATCGTCGCCACCGTCAAGGTAGCCGCACCCAACGGTACGGTCAAGAAGAAGTCTGTCGTCAAGGCAGTCATCGTCCGCACCCGCAACACGATCCGCCGCAAAGATGGTTCAACCATCAAATTTGACGACAACGCTGCAGTTATCATCGGCGAAGATAAATTACCCAAAGGTACGCGTATCTTTGGACCAGTCCCCCGCGAACTGCGCGATATGGGCTACGCTAAAATCATTAGCTTAGCGCCGGAGGTACTATAATGAATAATCTCAAATCAACCACCAAGCCAATTTTCAAGATTCGCCTCAAAAAGGGCGACACTGTTGTTGTCCGCGCTGGTAAGTACAAGGGTAAGACCGGCAAAATTACCGCCACTCACCCGAGCCTTAACAAAGTCACCGTTGAAGGTATCAACATCGTCAAGAAGGCCATGAAGCCCACCAAGACTCGCCCGCAGGGCGGCATCGTCGAACTGACTAAGCCAATCTGGGTCGCCAAGGTCGCTATCGTTGAGCCAGCTTCCAAGAAAGCCAGCCGTATCGGCTACGACATCAAAGACGATGGCACCAAGACTCGCGTATTTAAGACCACAGGAAAGGAGATCAAGTAATGGCTACAACCGCAACCAAGAAACCAGCTGCGAAAGCAACGCCTAAAGGTACGACTACTGCCGTCACACTTCGTCCCCGCCTGAGCCAGGAATACGCCATGACCATTGGTCCAGCTCTCCAAAAAGAGCTCGGCCTGCGTAATCCGCACCAGGTGCCACGCCTCGAGAAGATCATCGTTAACATCGGCCTGGGCCGGGCTAAGGATGACAAGAAATTGATGGACATCGCTACCAACACCCTGCGCAAGATTACTGGTCAGGAACCAGTCCAGACCACCGCTCGGATGAGCATCGCGACCTTCAAACTGCGCGAAGGCAACAAAGTCGGCCTCAAGGTCACCCTCCGCGGCGACCGGATGTACGAATTCCTTGACCGCTTGCTCACCGTTGTACTGCCTCGTCTGCGTGACTTCCACGGCGTCAGCGCCAAAGCTTTTGACAAGCAAGGCAACTACAGCCTCGGCCTGACCGACCAGTCAGTTTTCCCAGAACTCACGTTCGAAGAAACCACGACTCCGCACGGCCTGCAGGCTGTGATGGTCATCAAAGCCGAAGAACAAGCTCATGCCCGTGCACTTTTAGACAAGTTTGGCATGCCATTCGAAAAGGAGGACCAGTAACATGGCCAAGAAATCAATCGTCGTCCGCGACCTGAAGCGTCAGAAAATGATCAAGAAGTACGCTGC
>DHXQ01000015.1:0-16513 GCA_002413755.1 Candidatus Saccharibacteria bacterium UBA5152
ATTACGTCGCGTGCTTGTTTCTACGCCGTGTATTGCCTGATCACCTAGCGGTCTAGGATTAAGATGTGGCGGGTTCCTGTCGAATTCATGTTCCCAAAGAATGAACCGTTCGGTATCATCTCCATCGTCCCCTGCTACTTGTCCGTCCAGTAGAGTTCGCATATCTTCCCCCTATAACCATTTAAACTAACGTCTAATGGGTTACGTCTCGTTCAAGGATATATGCTTATGCTCAGACTGTCAGTGAAATATCTCATGCTTGTTTCTTCTCGTTGCGAAAATTACTCATAACCTATACTGTTATGCATAAGGGTTATGAGAGAAAAAGACCGATTGCATAGAGTAACGAGCCTCCTGAAGCACCGGGGCATACTATTTGCGATCATTGGCGTGGCAGTTATCGGGGTTATCACCCTGGTACTCACACACGCCACGACCGTCACAACTTTGGACATTAACGATAATACGACTGGTACCGACGCAAACCAGTGGCAATACGCTGGCACGGGCTGGGGCTATTACAGCGGCGATTCTAACAAATTTCAAGGCGATGACCACTCGTCATCGGCCACCGGTGATACCGCGACACTAAAATTCACCGGCATCAGCGTGGCCTATTACGGTGCCAAGTCACCTCAGGCCGGGATTGTTGGCATATCGATCGACGGTGGCACTGAGAGCATGGTTGATTTGTATAGTGCGACCCGTTTCGACAATACTTTGCTCTACACATCGCCTACCTTGGCCTCGGGTGACCACATACTGAAGATTCGCCTGACGGGCAACAAGAATGCCAGTGCCATTGGCTCGGCAGCGGCTGTCGACCACGCAATTGTCACTGTCAACGATCCAAGCGGCGGCAGATGGTACAGCCTGGAGGCTGAAAGTGGCAACCTGACATCTGGTGCGACTACAGTCAGCGATGCAACGGCGTCAGCCGGCGGCGCCGTCCAGTTCAAGAAACCACCAGTTTCTACTGGCAACCTGCCCCCTAAACTGGTCGGTGGCTACTGGCAGATGTACCAAGGTCCAAACGTCTCCGAGATCACCGCCAACGCGCCGCAGTACAACATTCAGTACGCTGCCTTTGCCCTCGGCACCAGTGGTAACGGCACGGTTGCCTTCAACCCGGCATTTGAAGCGCCGGCAGCACTAAAGGCGGACATTGCCGCCAGCAAGGCCAACGGCTGTAAGTGGCTGATATCCGTCGGTGGTGGCGTGCCGCCGGCGCAGCAAACCTTCATCCGTAACCAGACTGAGGCAAATCAGCTCGTAAACAGCATCATTCCAATCATTGATTCCTACGGCTTTGAGGGTATCGATTTCGACCTTGAGAATGGCCCGGACGGCTGGGCGCCAGCTTACATGACATCAGTTGCCGTCCAACTCAAGGCGCACTATGGTTCAAAATTTATCGTCAGCATCGTTCCCCGGCCCTACGAAGACTTTTTCTATAACACAACCGCCAACATGATGGGCAACAACCTCGACCTGGTCGGCTTGCAGTTCTATGACTATGATCAAACATACGACGCGACGTTTCTGCGCGGCTGGATCCGCGACAAGATCAACGAGCTCGTTGCCGACGGCATCCCGCCCAGCAAGATCATGATTGGTTGTATTACCTACTATCCAGAGTATGGCAACGGCTCCAACACCGTCGCCGTTTACAAGGCTGCCTTCGATGAAATGGAGACCAAGTACCCGACCCTGCGCGGCGTCTTTATCTGGGAAACCTCACTCGACAAGAAGAAAAACTGGGAATTTGCTCACACGATGGGTCCCGACGTATTACAATAATGCATAGCTTTAGATGTCGTTCTGAGCGTACCTCATGAAAACAACTCAAAAATTACAAAAATTACTGCGGCGCATAGATCGACGCGGTGTCATCATCATTTGCCTGATTGCGGTTATCGGCGTGGGCGCCCTGATCCTCGCTCATGCTGCCACAACCACAACTTTGATTGTCAATGACAACACAATTGGCACTGACGTAAACCAGTGGCAATACGCCGGCACTAACTGGGCTTACTACACTGGCGACAGCAATAAATACCAAGGGGATGACCATTCCTCATCAGCGGCCGGCGATACGGCGACGCTAAAGTTCAACGGCATCAGTGCCGCGTATTACGGCGCCAAGTCGCCGCAGGCCGGGATTGTTGGCATATCGATCGACGGTGGCACAGAAAGTATGGTTGATCTGTATAGCGCTACACGGCTCGACAATACCCTGCTCTATACATCGCCGGCCTTAGCCTCTGGCGATCACACCATGAAGATCCGGTTAACCGGCAACAAGAATGCCAGTGCCGTCGGTGCGGCAGCGGCCGTTGACCGGGCAATTGTCACGGTCAGTGATCCAAGCGGGGGTAAGTGGTACACGCTGGAGCCTGAAAGCGGTAATATCTCTGGCGGCGCAACTGCTATTACGGATTCCAGTGCATCTGGTGGCGGCGGCGTGCAATTCAAGGCGACGAGCACCGGGGGCGGAGGTACAGGAAGCTGGTGGTCCGGCCAGTCTGATACGGCAACGACAAAAGACGGCAGCTTCGCTGCCTGGCGCGGCCGGCCAATCGAAATAGGTGGCAGCTGGGCATCGTCGCAGAATGCTGGCGATGCAATCGGCTCCGCTGCCTGGGCCTTCGGGACGGGCGCGCCCTACGCCAACATACCGCGGATGGATTTTGCAGTCGGCGCGATGATCGACAACTCCGGCGAGAGTTGGGCAGGAGCCGCCTCCGGTGCCTATGACTCGCGTTGGGCGCAGCAACTGCAATCTATAAAAGCCCAGTGGGGCAGCCGACCGGCTTCTAGCATGTACCTCCGATTCGCCCACGAATTTAACGGCAACTGGTACCCCTGGTCGGTCAAGCCGGGTGATGTCGCCAACTTCAACGCTGCCTGGCGGCGCTATTACGGCCTGGTACAGACCGACTTCCCTGGTGCTAAAGTCGTCTGGTGCCCGAATGCCGGCAGCTCCTGGGACTATGACATTCGCACGCTCTGGCCCGGCGACCAGTACGTTGATGTCGTGAGCGTCGATTCGTACAATAACTATCCGTTTGCTGACACCGTTGACGAATTTAATGCCAAGATAAATAGTGTGTCCTCATATGGTGGGCCGACCGGTATCGAGACTTTCCGGCAATTTGCAGCTGCCCATGGCAAACCAATGGCCATTAGCGAGTGGTCGAATGCCGGTACGGCAAATCAGGGCGGCGGCGGTGAATCCCCCGTCTGGATGCAATCATTGCATGATTGGCTGGTCAAGAATGGTTCGCAGACACCAGCCAGCGGCAAGGTCCTCTACGAAGTCCTATTTAATGTTGCTGGCTACGGCGACCACTATTCGCTCTTCCCTCTAGATCTCGAGCCAGGCAATACAATTACCGCCGCCAAATACCAAGAGCTCTGGTAGCTTGCTCCAGACGCTAGAGCTCGCCCCAGTTGTCACCAATAGTGACGTCGACATCGAGGCGGACGGGCAGCTTATAGATATTCTCCATCGTTGACTTGAGCAGTTTACCGACGGCTTCGGCGTCCTGCTCTGGAGTCTGGATCAGGATCGAGTCATGGACCTGCATCAGCTGCTTGGACTCCGGGAATTTGTCGTGCAGGAATTCATCGACCTTGACCATGGCCAGCTTCATCAGGTCGGCTTCGGTGCCCTGAATCGGCATATTGATGGCGGCCCGTTCAGCGGCCTGGCGAACGATGAAGTTGGCCGAGTGGATGTCGGGCATCGGGCGGCGGCGGCCCAGCCGAGTTTCGACGTAGCCCTGGCTACGGGCTAGTTCGCGGGTGCGGTCAATATAATCGAACAGCGGCCGCCGCACGGATTTATAGCGCTCGATGAAGGTCGTCGCCTGCTCGCGGGTCATATTGGCCGCAACTTGTAGCCCGTGCGGACTCATACCGTACAGGATGCCGAAGTTAATCACTTTCGCGGCGCGGCGCATATTTTTGGTGACGTCTTCTAATTCCCGGCCGTACACCATGGCGGCGGTGGCGGTGTGAATGTCAGCGCCACGGTTAAACATCTCGATCAGCTCTTTGTCATCGGCAAAGACGGCCGCCAGCCGTAGTTCGAACTGGCTATAATCGGCGCTAACCAGCTTCAGCGACTTGCCGGCGATAAAGGCCGTGCGAATGCGGCGGCCAAGGTCGGTGCGGGTCGGAATGTTCTGCAAGTTGGGGTCGTTGCTGCTGAGCCGGCCGGTTTGGGCAATCGTCAGGGCGAAGGTGGTGTGAACCCGCGAATGCTCGTCGACCATTGTCGGCAAGGTGTCGACGTAGGTGTTTTTGAGCTTGGCGACCTCGCGGTATTGGGTAATCAGATCGATGATGGCGTGCTGGCCACGGAGTTTATCGAGCTCACTGGCGGCGGTGCTGTAGCCAGTTTTGCCCTTTTTGATATTCTGTGTTGGCAATTTGAGGGTTTCGAACAGAATTTCGGCCAGCTGGCTGGGGCTGGCGATGTTGAATTCCTGGTCGGCCAGGCCGTAGATTTGCTGTTCATAATCCGAGATCAGGTCGTTGATCTCAACAGAGAAGTTTTCCAGGTAAGCGGTGTCGAGCAGCATACCCTCGTATTCCATGTTGGCCAGCACCGGGATAACTGGCCATTCGACGTCGCGGGCGAGTTTGTTGACTGACGGGATGTCCGACAGCGCCTTGGCCTGCTGGGTGTGCAGCGCCTTCAGCACGGCGCTGATTTCCGGCGCCCGGCTCATGACTTCTTCGGGATCGATGTCTTCGAACGGTGAGCCCTCGTAGTCAAGGTCGGCGGCGGCCAGTTCGGTCAGGGTTTGGTCGCGCCGCAGGGCGTTCAATAGGAATGCGCCAATCAGGTTGTCGTGGCCAATTGCCGGCAGATCCGTGACGCCCAGGCCGCGCAACACCTGCAGCGTCGCCTTGGTGTCGTAACCGACGATCGGGCTGGTGTCGACGAAGTTCTTGGCAATCACGGCGTGGTCGAGTTTAGTGAGGTCGAGTGTGAAGGTGTCGTGGCCGTCGGTGCTCAGAATCAAAACTTGCGGCTTGGCGCCGTGCTTGCCCCCAGCCCGGCTGTGGATGTAGAGATAATCAGACGCTGGTAATTTGAACTTGGCCAGCTTGGCGGCGGAATCGATGATAGTGTTGCTGCCGGTCTTCAGCGTCATCGCACCAGTGGCGGTTTGGTGGTCGCTAACTTTGACCTGCATGACCTCCGGAAGTTGGCGGGCAAGGTTGCGGAATTCCAGCTTTTGCATCAGTTCCAGAAGTTTTTCGGGGTTACAGGTGGAGCCGTCGACCTCGCTCAGGTTGAGCTTGATGGGCGCGTCGGTCCAGATGGCCGCTAGTTCCTTACTGAGATAGGCCAGATCCTTGCCAGCTTCCAACTTCTTGCGCATTGTGTCCTTGAGCAAACCGAGGTTTTCGTAGACGCCGTCTAGAGTTTCGTGCTCCTGTAGCAGTTGGATGGCGCCCTTTTCACCGATGCCGGGCACGCCGGGGATATTATCTGACGAATCACCTTTCAGAGATTTGAGATCAAGGAATTGGTCGACGCGGATGCCGTATTTGGCTGTAAACGATTCAGGCGAATAGAGCTCAATATTACTCAGACCTTTCTTGAGGGCGTAGACGTGGACGTGGTCGTTGATCAGCTGCAACATGTCGAGGTCGCTGGTGATCAGCATGGTTTCAATGTCGCGCTCGGTGGCCTGGACGGCCAGCGTACCCATGATGTCGTCGGCTTCATAATCATCCATCTCATAGAGCGGCCAGCCGAAAGCCTGGAGCAACACGTGTAGCACCGGGATCTGGGCCTTGAAATCTTCGGGCGCCGGTTTGCGGCCGGCTTTGTACTCCGGGTAGAGTTCCAGGCGGCGGCGGATGTTGGTTTTGGGCTTGTCCCAGGCCACCGCCACGTAGTCCGGCTTGAGCAGCTTGAGGACCTCGAGGGCCATGGTGGCAAAACCAAATACGCCGCCCGTCGGCGTGCCGTCTTTGGTGGCCAGATTCGACATGGCGTAGTAGCCCCGGTAAAACACCGATTTGCCGTCAATAATTGCTAATTTTTTCCGAGGGGTGGCGGGGGTAGCTGTCATGTATCCAAAAGTATACGCCATAAGAGGTGGCTACCGCCAGACTTGACGAGGTGCTACACTCTATAATGTATACTCTTAAGCTTATCCTCTCATATGTTACATCTGGCACATCACAAACACACCGGCAAGCTACTACCCCACCACCACACCTCATACCGTGGGCTCTTCCTGGTATTGCTTGTCATGGGAGTAGCCCTGGTTAGCATGCAGAGTGTGGCCCACGCCAGCTTTATGGATTTGTCGGCTAAGATATCCGGCCCAATACCGACTGTCGCGGCAGTTATCACGTCACCAACCGATGGCACCAAAACCAGCAATTCTAGCATCGCCGTCCAAGGCACCTGTGAAGATATGTCGCCGCCAACGGTCGTTATTATATATATCGATTCTAATAACGCGGGCTCGACTGTCTGTCAGGCGGGCGGCACATTTTATATCACCATTACCCTGCCGACAGGCACGCATACACTCATCGCTAAGACATCGAATTCCACTGATGACCTCGGCCCCGATAGCAGCCCGGTACGAATCACCTACAGCGCTAAAACAGCGGCGGGGTCAAGCAGCAGCACATCGTCCGGCAGCTGTACCTCAAAAGACGTCGTACAGATCCATAGTACGTCGAACTATCTCGAATACGGTCGACTGATGGCTGCCAACTGGGAATTTAGCATTAGTGGTGGTTGTACACCGTACCGAGCCACCATTGACTGGGGTGATGGACTGTCAGACACCATCACTGTTCGCGACAATGAACTCTTAACCGCCCGGCACGGTTATGCCGTGCTTAAACCGTTTTATGATGTAAGTCTAACGGTGGTTAGCGCTGACAAGCAAACCGCAAAATTCACAACCGTTGCCGTTACCCCATACATCCCACCGGTCGCCGCCGGCGGTCTAGTACAGGTAGACACGCCCTTCATATTGTCCTTTCAGGGTAGCCTGCTGCGCGCATATCTGGCCTATCTGGCGGCACTGACCATCTTTGGTGTCGCCTGGTATGACAAGCATATCAAGCGCGTTCGCCTGGTTAGCGTCCACGTGTTCCCATTGCCACCATCTCGGAAACGCTGAAAATAAAACTTAAAATCAAATTAAGAAAAATCACTTGCGTAATACATGCATAAGCGTTATATTACAGAAGAGTATACATAAACAACTAACAAGAAGCTTCAAGGCATTTTATGCGCCACATGCTAAACACTAAAACAAACGTTCCAACCAGGATTATTTTATTAACGCTAGCGTTGCTTGTCGGCTTCGCTCCCTTATATATCATTCACGTGGCCAGCGCCGCGCAGCTGACCGAAGCCACCGTTCGCTTCGACCGAATGAAGATCAGCACGGCAACTACCGGCACGGTCTGTGCCAAGCCGGCCACCGTTGGCACCGAAGCGACTGTCGCCGTCACTTTCCCAACTGGTTATACTTTGGGCATAGCTGCTACCTTTACCGTTGACACCACCAACACCGCCTGGCCTACGGGTGGAACTGCCTGGCCCGGCATTGCGACGGCCAGTGACGTCACCGGCCAAGTTGTCACCTTCGGCAGCGGCGATCTGACTGTCGGTACGCTGTACTGCTTCAACTGGAACGACCCGACAGCGGTCAGCGTGAAGTCATCGGCTACCAGCTCCAACACTGGCACTGTTGTGACTCAGGCCACTGGCCCGGCTGATATCGATAGCTCGTCGTACTCAACCGCCAGTATTACTGATGATCAGATCGTGGTCACCGCCACCGTACCTTCCGTATTTTCCTTCGCACTCAGCGCCAACACCGATGCCCTCGGCGCATTGAGTAGCGGTTCGGTCGTAAGCAGCCCGACACCACGCACAGCCACGGTCAGTACCAATGCCCGCAACGGCTGGATGGTCTGGGCTAAGGACATCAACACCGGGCTGACCTCCGCCACGGCTTCGTCGACCATCGCTTCGACAACGCCTGGTACTAACAGCACCTTGGTTTCCGGCACAAATGGTTACAACACAGGTATTACCTCATCACAGGTAGGTGGGGCTGGTACCATTACCGTCGCCGCACCATTCGTCGGCACCGGTGCGGGCCAGGGTGGCGGCCTCGACACCTCGCTCCGCACGCTGGCAAGCTCCGACGGCACCGCTGACACCGCCGTCCTGACCGTCAAGAACAACGTTGCCATCACCGCCACACAGGCAGCTGCTACAGACTACACCGACACGCTGACCGTAATCGGCGCCGGATTGTTCTAGACCGAGCTCCAAACGCGCTATACTGAGACGACATGACAGGTTACAAGTTACGCGCCTGGATTCTCAGCAGCATCATTCTACTCAGCCTATTGCTCATGCCCTGGCAGACCGCCAGCGCGGCCACGACACCACCCCCCAAGGACTTCTCGCTGCAAGTCACACCTTCGCCACTGGTGACGACCGTGAAGCCGGGCATACCGACCGTTCTGGACCTGAAGGTCCGCAATGCCGGCTCCGGCTCCGAAGAACTCAAGATCGAGCCGCGCGGCTTCGAGCTCGACAAGAACACGGGCAAGATTAAAATCGACGATACCTCCGTCACACCCGTTGCCCGGTGGGTGACATTTAGCGCACCGTCCTTCGCTGTCAAATCTGGCGAATGGTACACCGAGAAAGTCACCATTCTGGTACCCAAAGAGGCTGGCTTCAGCTATTCATTTGTCTTGATTTTGAGCCGTAAAAATAACGCCCAGCCTGTCAGCGGCGGCCGGCTGATCAAGGGTTCATTGGCCGTTTTTACGCTCGTCAACGTCGACAAGCCGGGCGCTACCCGGCAGCTGAAGATTCCGTCGTTTACCTCCAGTAAGCGGCTGTATGAATACCTGCCAACGACACTACGCGTAGAAGTAAAGAATACCGGTAATAGCATCGTCCAGCCGTACGGCAATATATATCTGCAGCGCACGCGCGACTCGGCCACGCCGATCAGTACCCTGCGCGTCAATGAGGCCAATGCATATATATTGCCGGGCACAACCCGCAGCCTGGACGTCGAATGGCAGGAGGGCTTCCCAGTCTACACCCCAAGTACGGCAGCGGGCGGCGCGACTCATCGCAGCCTCAGCTGGGACTGGAATCATGCCGCCGATTTCCGGATTGGTAAGTATACCGCCAAACTGGTGGCAGTTTACAATGACGGCACGCGAGATATACCGATCGAGCAAGAAGTGTCATTCTGGGTGATACCATGGAAAGCCATCCTGCTGCTGATCGTAGCTGTCGTGGGCCTCATACTGCTCAGCCGCTGGCGCAGCAAGCGCCGCACCGACAAGGCCGTCCGTAAAGCCCTCCAGGCTCAGAAAGACGCAACGACCATGGAGAAGGATTCATGATCCGCCGCTTATTGCCGACATTGCTGGTCATCGTCATCCTGGTTGCTGCCCTGCTGCCGGCGACGGCCCACGCCGCCACCGCCGCCCCCACCGACTTTTACCTGCAAGTGACTCCCTCTCCCCTGGTGACAACCCTGAAGCCGGGCCAACCTACCGAACTGGAGCTCAAGATTCGTAACGCCGGCACCTCCACCGAAAACCTGAAGATCGAACCGCGTAGTTTTACATTCAATAACAGTACCGGCGAGGTCCATCTGGACGACACTTCCCCACCCGACATTGCCCAGTGGGTCAACTTCAGCGCCCAGACGTTCAGTATCAAGCCCGGCGACTGGTTTACTCAAAAGGTCCGGATCGCGCTACCCAAAGATGCCGGGTTCAGCTATTCATTCGCCCTGCTGATTAGCCGCCAGTCCAATCCTCGCCCCACCGAAGGCGGTCGACTGATCAAGGGTTCATTGGCCGTCTTTACATTAGTCAATGTCGACCGGCCGGGAGCTACCCGGCAGCTTCAGGTCGCCCATTTTACAACGCCGAAAAAGTTTTATGAATACCTGCCAACCGGGCTAGACGTTAGCTTCAAGAACACCGGTAATAGCATCGTCCAGCCCTATGGCAACATCTACTTGCAGCGCAGCGGCAGCAAAACAGATAGCGACCCGATTACCACCCTGTCGGTCAACGAAAAACGGAGCTACATTCTGCCCGGTAGCGTCCGCACCGTTCATGCCAACTGGGATGATGGTTTTCCAGCCTACAAAACGACCACCGACAGTAGCGGCAAAGTCACCACCAAACTAGTCTGGGACTGGAGCAAGGTCGCCGACCTGCGGATCGGCAAATACACCGCTAAGCTGGTTGCCGTCTACAACGATGGCAAGCGCGACGTGCCGATTGAGCAGGAGGTGTCCTTTTGGGTGATACCATGGAAAATCCTGATCGGCATCACCTTAGTCGTCCTGCTGGTATTATTCAGCATCGCCTCGCTCATCTGGCGCATAGTCAAATTCACGCGAAAAAAGGCACACCGCCGAGCCGCCAAGAAGGCCGACAAAAAAACCGATTCAGTGTCCGACAAACCTACCGACAAAACCGACGAATAAGCCGAGCTTTTTTGATGCATGCTTATGCTTTCTGATATACTAATCTAGACGAGAGTATACCTATGGGAATTGATATTAAACCTTCGAATCTGCAAAATTTGTTGCAACAAGAGCTGACCCGCAAGCAGTTTATTCAGATGCTCGGCGTTATGGTCGTCTCTTTACTTGGTTTTAACAACCTTATCAGCATGCTGGCCAAAATGAACCATTCGACAAACACCAAGAAAGTGGCAGCGTCGGCTAAAGACGGCTTCGGGTCGAGCAAGTTCGGGATTTAAGCGATGCCCACACCTCAACGACTGCCAATAGTTAACAGTGACGACGGTGTCTGGGGTGACATCATCCGCCAGTACATCAAGAAGGAGCACTACGACGACGGTACCGATAATGCCGTCAACGGCGGGCACCAAACGATCACCGTCAGGGCTGGCACGGCCAGCGCCGGTACCGCTCCGATAACCCTGACTTCCGGTACTCTGATGACCGCCAGCGAGGTCGGCGCTGTCGAGTTTAACAATGACAGCCTCTACTTCACGATCACCACCGGCACCTCGCGGCGCAAGGTCGCCCTCTACGACGACAGCGCCGGCGCCACCGGTGACCTCTATTACCGCAACAGCTCCGGATACTTCACCCGACTTGCGGTCGGGAGCACTGGCCAGAGGCTTGGCGTTGCCAGCGGCAGCCCGACCTGGCAGGACACCACTTACCCCACCGCCACCAAGACCAGCGGTTACACCGTCACCGCTACTGACACGGTAATCTTCGCCGACGCCACCAGCGGTAACGTCACGATTACCATCCCGGCGGCAACCAGCTTCAGCGGCTACCGGTTCTACGTTAAGCGGATCGATGCGAGTGCCAATACCTGCACCATCGCTCGCAGCAGCACCGATACTATCGATGGCGCCACCAGCTTTACGCTCGACGTGCAGTACACCTCCGTTATGCTGGTCTCTAACGGCACTGCCTGGTTTATACTGTAGCCATGGCAGCGCCGACTATGACTGGTTATACCACCGAGGATATATCCGGTACCGGTAGCACATTCACGATTGACCCAAGTGTTAACCAGGTTGGTTCAGCGGTAGCCGATGGTGACTGGATAGTTTTGACACTGTCCTCGGCGGGCGATCTTTCCACAACCCATCAACCAACCGCTGGTGCCGGCTGGACAAACCTCGTGCCCTTCAACACGGTCGGAACCGGTACGACGACATTCGGCGTCTGGACACACCAACGTGCCAGCGGCGAAACCACCTACACCTGGAATCAGACAACGATTGAGGCCAATGGGCTCGGAATACGTATGGTATTTATAAGTGGCGCCGATGACGTGGCCAACTGGATTATCGGCACCTTTCAAGACCGGGAAACTTCCGGCACGACTGTCACGACCATCGCTCCCTCGGTTACCACGACGGCCGATGATTCACTGGGCTTATGCATTGCCGAAGAGCGAACGCTGGCCTCCGAAACCGACCCTCAAGTAACCTGTGACAATTTTACCAAGCAATTCTTTGACGAAGGCATAAACGACCACACAATATTCGTCGCCACCAAAGCTCTGACGACAGCCGGCAGCACTGGCTCAGTCACCGTCACCTACCCCAATAGCCACGCTAAAAATGGTATCGCGGGTATCATCGGCATACCGCCGGTTCCGCCCGTCACTATCGCCCTGCCCTGGGTATATTTATGAGGTCGCCGATGTTATACTTAAGAAATAATCGGGGGCAACGACGTACTCTCCGCTTGAGCGTACCGCGGGTTACTAACTAAAGCTATGGCATACCAACCACCTCTCAATGGCGGCAGAATCAACGCATCGATCGGCGGCAACAGCACCTCCGCTGGCGCTGGCTATAAGCTAATCTCTACTGGTAATATGATCCTGGCCGGTGGCAACAACATCACATTGTCACAAAACGGCAGTTCGATCAGTATCGTTGGTGGTGCCGGTGGCGGAGTCGCGCTGGCCAACTCTAATACTACCGTCAGCAGCGGCACTGCCAACCTGAGCGTCGCCGGTGGCGCCATGACCATATCCGGCACGAATCAAACATTTAACTTCTCCGTGCCCGCCCAGTCCAGCCTGTCGGCCACCGGCGCCATCAGTATTGCCAGCAATGGCAATACGATCAGCATCGGTGCACCAGCCTTCTCTGCCGGTATCAGCAGCAACAGCACCGTCAGCAATCAGGTCATCTTCGCCGCCGGTACCAACATCACGCTCAGTCAGTCTACCAACGCCTCCGGGGCAACTATCAGCATCGCCGGCGCGTCCGGCGGAGGCGGCGGTGGCAGTATCAACTTCTCGGCCGGTACGACCTCCGGTAACTTGGCCTCGGTCACCTTCGCCAACAGTAATGGCATCGGTTTTGGCCTAAACGCCGGTACAATTACCGCCTCGCACAACGCTCTGACCACGCAGACCGTTCAGACGCAGAGTAATATCCAAGGTATTATTGCCAGCGGCAGCACAAACTACACCGGTAACATAAGCTTCGCCAATGCGAACGGTGTCAGTTTCGGACTCGATAACGGCACCATTACCGCCTCGGCAGCCGGTGGCGGAGGTGGTGGCGGAGTCGCTATCTCTGGTGGCGGCACCTCATATGGCACCGGTACAGTCAACTTCAGCAACGCTGGTGGCGCCCTGACCATCGCCAGCAGCACCGGCCAGGCCCTGAATTTCTCGGTGCCAGCTACCTCGAGCATTGTCGGCGGTAATGGCATTAGTATCTCTACCACCGGTAGCACCATATCAATTTATGGTGGTAGCGCGCCGACCTTGTCGCGCTGGGAGTACCCAAAGGACGCCTTTGTGACTGCCGGCATTCCCATTAACAGCGTGGTCTCATTCCATCACGAATACATCCCATTTGGTGTTTCAGGCGCCTCGGCTAAAATCGGCGTCTCGATGAGTGTCTCGACATTCACCTCGGCTTCAACTGCCAGCCATAATTATTCATTTCACATGGGCGTCTATAGCTTAAGCGGTTCAACCTTATCCCTCATAACTTCGGCTAGCCAATCCTACGCATTCTCCTGGGGCAATACAGCAGCCTCAACATCGTATTCCAACCTCCTGATGGGCGTCCGACAGCTCACGGTTCCAATGAATGTAAACCTGACAGCTGGCGAGTACTGGATGGCTGCCCTCCTCTCGAGTGCCAGTACATTCGCTAGTGCACCGATGTCAATCATGGGCCTCGGCACCCAGCATGCAATCGCAACTGGTATGATTGGAGACTTTGGCGTATCAACAAGTGCCGGCCGGGATGTCTACCTCGGCCAAGGACTCTTCAGCTCGAACAGCGTCCCGACCAGCCTGGCCCTAACGGCCGTTAGTAATGCCTCGGCCAGCTACGCCCAGCGCGCTGGATTTTATCACGTGCTCTATAACGCAACATATTAGAGGCAGCCAATGTCACAGTGGGTTAATCGCACAGTTCTATCCGGAAGTTCGACCGCCCAGAATGGCACCAATAGCCACACCTGTACCTTTACGCCAGCTACAGCCAACAATTTATTGGTGGCGA
This sequence comes from Candidatus Saccharibacteria bacterium UBA5152, assembly GCA_002413755.1. Classification (GTDB taxonomy): domain Bacteria; phylum Patescibacteriota; class Saccharimonadia; order Saccharimonadales; family UBA4665; genus UBA4665. The sequence continues at coordinate 14,090 of DHXQ01000015.1, forward strand.
TTGTAGCCGGATCCACCGCATTTACGACTCCGGCTAACTGGACCTTGCGGCAATCCGCCGTAAACTGGGCCGGGCTCTATGTCTATACAAAGATTGCGTTTACAAATGAATCATCGTTCACGACATCGCATGATAACCCGAATTACCCCATAGAGGGCGTTATATATGAGTTTGCGGCCGGCACCACCTACCAAGCCGGAAACTCAGTCACCGGGCAAGTCTATGGTAGCAGCGTTACGACACCAGTTGTCAGTAGCCTCACAGGGAGCACTACTCGCTTCAGTGCCAGAGCACTCGATCTCGGTCCAGGTACCGCCAGTGCGGCTTGTGCTTGGACGAACCCCTCAACCGAGGACTACGACGCCTACATTACCGCTACCCCAGAGGCAGGTATATATCTCACGATTGCCTACGCCGATACAGTTAGCGGTGCAACCTTCACGCCAAGTTCAAATATCACGGCAACGGGAACAAATCTTACCTCAGATGGCGAGGGCATTTCGTTTGTCCTTAACGTCGTGCCTCCAGCGGTCACCAGCGAGCAGTTCAACACTGCCGAGGGGGGAACCAATGGTACGGGTGCCACCACCGGTAACACCGGGGGCGGCTCTGGTGATGCTTTTGGTACGGTCACCGTCGGTACCGGTAGCATCACTTTCGATAATACGCAAGTCTACAACGGAGCACTGGCCTACAACATCACGGCCGGCAGCGGCTCCAGAGCCAATGTCATTTTTAGCACGCCAAGCATGGCCGTGGCCGTCCGGGCATATGTCTACCTGACGGCTAACCCGACGGCTTCTACTCAGCTGATCAGCATCTTGGGTAGTTCAACGACCGCCTGTAACCTGTCGATCAGCGCCGCCGGCCTGATGTATATGCAAGACGTCAGCGGTACCATATTTAACAGTCGAGCAACCGTGCCACTCAACACGTGGCTGCGGCTCGAATTGATGGCGATGGCCGGCAGTACGACGACAACAGGCTTTGCCAGCGGTGAAATTTATCTGGGCGATAGCATAACCAGCCCTATTTACTCCTATATCTCAAACCATGCCAGCACCACAGTGGGACCAATGATTAGTACGGCCTGCGGGAAAGCTTCGACCACTGGTAACTGGGCCACCATGTACGTCGATGACATGTACACTAACAATACCCTGACGCTGCCCTCTCTCAACTTCACCACCAGCGCCTGGGTCGGTGCCTAGAAGCGCCCTACCAACAGATACCGTGCTATAATCGTACTAACTATGGGGACTCCGCAAATTTTGATACCTGACGATGTTGGAATTCATAATTCCAGCGACTATGCGACCCGTCTCGAAAAGGAAAAAACCTACCGCGACCTATCGACGGTTATCGTCTGCCCGACTCGCGGCATGATCCCGGCCCGGATCGTCCAAAACTGGCAAGGCCTGATCCGGCCAATGAACCAAAAGGTTCTCGGTCCGCTGTTCATGGAAGGTATGGAAGTTGGCGAAGCCTACAACCAGGTCATCAAGATGATCCTGGAAAACCCGCAGCTCAGTGATTTCAAATTCCTGCTGACCCTCGAGGAGGACAATGCGCCCCCGGCCGACGGCCTGGTCAAACTGTACGAGCATATCGACGCCTACGATGCCGTCGGCGGACTATACTGGACTAAGGGCGAGGCCGGCCAACCAATGTGCTACGGCAACCCCGCGGTCATGCCGCTCAATTTCATACCCCAGGTTCCGGCACCGGACAGTCTGACGCCATGCAACGGCCTGGGCATGGGCTTCACCCTGTTCCGGATGGAGATGTTCCGCGATAAGCGCTTTGAGTACGGCAATTGGTTCAAGACCAAGCAAGAAGTCGTACCGAATGTCGGCACCCAAGTCATGACCCAAGACCTTTATTTTTTCCAAAAAGCCCGTGAAATGGGATACAAATTCGCCTGTGATAGTCGTGTCAAAGTGGGCCACTACGATGCAGCTAATCAGATAATGTGGTAAAGGATACAACACCCATGGCTACCAGTAAATCACCCAAAGCAAAGACAGCGAAACCAGCAAAAACCGTCGCAAAGCCTTCGAAACCGAAGGCTCACAAGGCAGCTAAGCCCACGCAGCCGACTGGCCCAATCCGCCTATCGCTGGCCTGCGGCGACCGTGTTCCCGAGGGCTTCCTGGGTGTCGACATTGCCAAGACACCTGGCGTCACCTACGTCCAGGATTTGCTGAGCTTCCCCTGGAGTCAATTTGCCGACAATTCCGTCGACGAGATCGAGTGCACCTGCTTCGTCGAGCACATCCCCCATGGCGACAGCCGCCACGATCCGTTCTTCCAGTTTTTCGATGAACTGTGGCGGATTCTCAAGCCAGCCACGTTCGATCCTAATAATCCCAATATCCCCCTGACTGGTATCGCCAAGATCTCCTGCCCCTATTACTCCAGCTC
>DHXQ01000015.1:16707-18568 GCA_002413755.1 Candidatus Saccharibacteria bacterium UBA5152
AACAAACAGTGGCGGATCGACAATAAGCTCGACCACTACCCCGTCAGCTGCGACTTCGACTTCAGCTACGCTTATATCCTCGACCCGGAATGGCAAACTCGCAGCCAGGAAACTCAGGCCTTCGCCATCAAACACTACATTAATGTTGTCACCGACATCCAGGTTCAGTTGACCAAGCGTTCATAAGGTTCGAAGACAAGGATGAGCCCGTATGCATACTAAATCGCTCCTCCGTTGCCTGACAGTGATTGCCGCGGCGGCCAGTCTGATAGCTATTCCAGTCCAGCCTGCCGGGGCCGCCGAAGCCTCGGCTCCCAAGAACAAAGGTCTGTATATTACCCCGATCCGGGAGTTTATAAGTCAGGACGCCGGCACCGTCAAGACGGCGAAAATCACCGTTGGCAACTTCACCGACGAGCCGATGGTCATCAGTTTCAGTATCAAAGCCTTCTCCGTCGCAGACTATAGCTACAGTTTCAAATTTGATAACGCGCCGGCCAACCGCGTTACTTTTGATATCGACAAGGTGAGCTTGATGCCCAACGAGAGTAAATCGGTCGCCTATTCGATCACTTTACCAGCCGACAGCCCACCGGGAGGGCAATACTACACCCTGTTTGCTACCGGTAGCGGTCAGACCGGCACCGCCCGGCAGCAAGTCCAGGCCGCCTCGTTGCTCTATCTGACGGTCAACGGCAAGCTGATTCACACTGGCGGGCTGCGGGGCAGCAGCATCAGCCACTTCGTCTACAAATCGGCCATCCCCTTCAGCCTGGATATCGGCAATACCGGCAACGTCCACTATTTTGCGTTCATAAATGCCCGTCTGAGCGGCTGGTTCGTCGGCGATGTCACTAGTTCGGAAACACATCTCATATTGCCAGGCACGACCCGGCATTTTGCCAGTAGTATCAAGTCGCCAGTCTGGCCGGGCCTATACCGTGTCACCTACGGCTACAGCACCGATTTTCAGCCGGCTGTGACTCGTATCAGCCGCGTCGTCTACATACCACCATGGTCACTGGCGGCGGTCGTCATCATCGCTTGGATCGTCTGGCTTATCATCCGCCGCCACAAGCTAAGGATTAGACGCCACAGCGGTGTAGACGACTGATATCTGGTAGGCACCGGCCGCCTGGGTCACACTGGTTTTGGCACCATAGGTTACCGTCGTCGGATCACCGCTCTTGTACGGTCCAGTTGCTGTCTTGATCGCTGTACTATACGTTGTCATACCGGTAAAGTTCGTTGTCGAGCCGGTGGTGTTGTAGCCCCATGTGTTGGTCGACAGCGCCGCGTCCGTAGTATTGCCGCTCGCCGGGATGGTCGTGCTGGCGCCGGTCATATCAGTGCTACCAAGGGCGTGCACATACAGCACATACCCCACGACATCAGTTGACGTGACGGTCACAGTGTGCGAGGCGCTGCCGGTATAAAACCCACCACTCGGGGTAAGCGAGAGGCTGACATTGCTGCCCAGATTGATCGACAGACTGGTATCCGACCCGAATGGTACATCCGCACCGAAAACGCCCTGCCCAAACGGCGAGGCGGCGGCCGTGCCCTGCATCAGCGCCACCACTAATAATACGCATCCTACCTTAAAAATGGCCGTCCGTCTCAGCTGCTTAAGCATATCCATATACACCCCAGTATATACCCCTAGCCATGCACGAGTTACTAGCTATCGAGACCGCGCAGCACTTCGTCGACTTCAATGGCAAATTCAGCCATGTCACTGCCGGTGTTTTGCAGACTCAGGTCGGATTTGTCGCGAACCTTGGACATGTCCAGGCTCGCAGCATCGCCATTGCCGTGCATCTCGGCAGCCTCTTGCGCCAGAAATTCTTCAAAGCTCACG
>DHXQ01000015.1:18724-24421 GCA_002413755.1 Candidatus Saccharibacteria bacterium UBA5152
GTGCCACCAAGCTCGTGAATCCGGTCAGCCTCGTACGGGTTACGCAAACTGGCAATCGCCACCCCCGCATATTCTTGCGGCTCCGCGTTGGATTTTTGGAACAGCTCGACCGCTCGGTCGATCAGCACGGCCAATCCATACTCCGTACGCCATTCAGCGCTCAGTGCCCGCAAATGCTCACGGTCCAATGGCGAGCCACGACGGCGCAGCTCCTCACGCAGCACATCAGTCACTGATATAAATAAAAACCCGTGACGGGTCGCCAAAATGTGGCCCAGTGTATCTTTGCCGGCGCCACTTGTGCCGCCTATTCCAATAATCTTTCCTTGCATCATCACCTATTATACCCAAGATGCGCCGTACGCCTACTCAAAACTAGGCGAATCTCAGTTATGATTCCGCGATGATTCGCACCCGCAGGGCGACCAGCCGTAGTAATACTGCAACTGTATGCCACAAGAGGAGGCTGACAATAAACCACACAATGTACTGCACAATCTTATTCGAACCCAAGAAATCGACAAAGACCGGCCCCTTCAGTGTTTTTGCCACAGGGCCAACGAGCACCAGAATCAAGCCAGCCAGCGCTGCCGCCCGAAAGGCCGTACGCTCAATCATCATTCGGAGTGGCCGGCCGCGATCAGCACCCTTGGGCCACACAAAGCGGCGTAGCGATATGTCATCATCAAGTTCGGCAATATAGCGTGCTAAGCCGCGCAGAAGTACATAGACACCCAACCCGACCAAAGCCCAAAAGGCTCCAACAACCAGCACGTCAGTTCGTGATTGACCTAGCACCGTTGTCAGAGCATGGTCTGCAGTACTCGCGATCGAGCGTTGGATGGCGCTATCACTGGGTAGCCGCAAGTAATGCTTAATCCAAACAAACTGGTTTAGAACAATCGTAAAAATCGCCAAGCACACACTCAGTACTCCGCTGATCGGGCTAGGTAAGAATAATCCGAAAAAGTTTTTTAGTTTTGACTGCTTATTTTGCATTTACCATTAGCTTAACAAATATTAGCCAGATACGGAAGCCTACCAGGTCCAGTGTGCCAGTAGTATGGCCAGGTCGGCCGCGCCGACAACCCCGTCCTTGTTAAAATCAGCGGCTGGATAGTTCAGGCCATCGTAAGATATGAGTACCGATAGATCCGGAGCATTGACCCGGCCGTCGCCATTGGTATCGCCAGGAATGATGGTGGCCGCGGTCAATGTCAGACTAACGGGGCTGCTCGTTGCCGCATTACCCGCGGCGTCATAGGCTTTAGCAGCCAGGCTATGCGCGCCGGCAGCCAGGCCCGTTGTCGGCCAGGTGTAGCCGTACGGAGCCGCGGTGGCGGTAGATTTCAAGGCGCCGTCAACGTAGAACTCCACCTTGGCGACCGCAACATTATCAACTGCCGTGGCCGCGATTGCGACCGGGGTGCCGACCGCCACGCTACTGCCGCCGGCCGGAGCCGTTATCGATACCGTTGGCGGTGTGGTATCGGCGTCCACCAGCGTAATCGGGATCGTCGTCGTGCCTACATTGCCGGCGGCATCATATGCGCTGGCTACGATTGTCCGCGGGCCGGGAGTATTGCCCGATAGCGGCGACCATTCGTAGGTATATGGCGGGGCGGTGATCGTTTTGATCAAGTACGTATCGAGGTAGAATGAAACCTTGGTAACGCCGATATTGTCACTGGCTGCAGCAGACAGCGTGACCGGTTGCAGCTTGACGACGGTTGCGCCCGATGTCGGCGCCGTAATTGACACGGTGGGCGCCGTCGTATCGGTTGGTATACCCGCCAGATTCTTTAGAAAATCCAGGTTATGGTAGATGACATCGGCGTCAATCGGCGATGTGCCGGCCACGGTCGCACTGGCCGTGAACTGGCGGAACGTATACTCCGACCAGCCATTGAGCTTGGCAGATGGATACGGATCTTCCGATGTACCCTGGGCGCCGACTTTTGCCAGCAGCGTATTGAGGCTGCCGCTGCCGCCGACATAGATCGAAATCCACAGCAGTGTGCCCGCTGGGGCGGGCGGATTATGCAGATAGCCTGCTTGGGTGGCACTGCCCCAATACCAGCCGCCGGTGTAGATCACCCACGTCCGGCCCGGCGTCTTGGGCTGGCAACGGGCCAGGAAATCTTTGACATCCTGGTAACTCGGGCCGGTGGTAGACGTCTGCAGTTCCACGTCAAGCGCTAACATGATGCCACTCGTGCCACCGGTCTGGTTCAACCGGTCAAGGTAATGGTCGCATTGGGCGGCCCCGTTGCCGACATTCAGGAAATGGTACGCGCCGGGGATCAGCCCGCCGTTCTTGGCGTTGGTGCGGGTGGTCGCAAAGTTGCTGTCATTAGATGTCGTACCCTGCGTTGCCTTCATGAACTGATAGACAACGCCCTCGGCCTTCAGCTTAGTCACATCGAGGGTTGCGTTCCAATGTGAGGTATCAACTCCGACAAGCGGCGGCGCCGCTGCTGCCCGCGTCGACAGCAGGCTATGACCAGCAAACGCCACCACGGCCACACTGACCAGAACAATGATGATCTGAGTAAACTGCCCATCGAGTTTTTCTCTAATTCGCAACCGACTCACGACCGCACTTCAGCCGTCTGGCAGGTTATCTGACCGGCATGCCGCGACCATAAGTATTGATACAGCGGTGCGCACACCTGGTAGCGACCAGGGCTCTCGGCTTCAATTTGGTAGCCCCGCCTCTCCAGCCGCAGGCGAACGCTATCATCGATAGCAATCTGGTCGGCACTGTACACCGGCTTGCCCGCGCTGCTAGTATGCTCAACTGCACCGACTATCATGGCTACATCATGCCGCGTCGAACCGTTATACGTCAAAACTTGGGTCGACCGGACCAGTCCAGCGACTACTACAACCAGTACGAAAACGATAAGATACATCTTCTTCACAGCGAACTTCCTTAGATATAACTGTAAAGCGGTACTGCTGATCAGTCAATGCGCTTATGATTGAGCAGAGCGAAATCCTCTGCTGAGCGCAGCGAAGCTAGATGATTGAGCTTCCGGGAATGTACGCCAAATGTCAGACATTTTCAGAATGGCGAATTCCGAGGGGATAAGGGGCTGAGCAATCTGGTTCAGCGGTGCGCCGACTCGAGCCCATTTCGAATCGAGGGGGTGGCTAGCGCCACGTGCTAGCCCCTTTTGCGGATGCAGTACAAGGAGACAGCGAAGCGCGGAGCAAGCCGTACTATAAGGTACGGTGCGCGAGCACTGGAGATGGCGACGCAGTAATGCGCCGCATTCGTGGCTTGCCGCTACTTGATGTAGTCGTGGAGCTTCTTAGCGTCCTTGTGCTTGCGAAGCTTGGCGAGAGCCTTGGCTTCAATCTGACGAATACGTTCACGAGTGACGGAGAATTCCTGGCCGACTTCCTCTAGCGTGTGCTGTTTGCCGTCTTCCAAGCCGAAGCGGAGCTTCAGGATTTTCTGCTCGCGCTCGGTTAGAGCGCTCAAAATCTCCTTCACCTGCTCTTTGAGGAGCTGATTAGTGGCTGATTCTTCCGGTGAAACGGTGTCTTCGTCTTCGATGAAGTCTGACAAAACAGAATCTTCTTCGTCGTCGCGGATCGAGGCGTCCAAAGAGGAGATGTCCTGCTTGATCTTCATGATGTGCTCGACTTTGTCGACTTCGATTTCCATTTCCTTGGCGATTTCTTCGTTGGAAGGTTCGCGGTTCAATTCCTGAGTCAGGCGGCGCTGGGTGCGGAGGAGTTTGTTGATGGTTTCCACCATGTGGACTGGGATGCGGATGGTGCGGGCCTGATCAGCGATGGCACGGGTAATCGCCTGGCGAATCCACCAGGTAGCGTAAGTTGAGAACTTGAAGCCCTTGTCGGGGTCGAACTTTTCAACGGCGCGCAGGAGGCCGGTGTTGCCTTCTTGAATCAAGTCGAGTAGGTCAAGTCCACGGCCAACGTAGCGCTTGGCGATCGAGACGACCAGGCGCATGTTGGCTTCGGCCATCTTGTCTTTGGCCTTCTTGGAACCGGCCTTGATTTCGTAGGCTAGCTTGAGCTCTTCTTCGGCGTTCAGCAGTGGAATTTTACCGATTTCGCGGAGGTAGAGGCGGACGGAGTCGTCGGCGACATCATCGTCGAGGTAGACAACTGCGCTACCGCTCCCCTGCACTTCTTCTTCCTCTTCTTCGACTTCGGCGACCCAATCGTCCGTGAAGGCGGTGGGTTCTGGGTCGGTGGTGATCACTTCGATGCTGGCATCAGCAAATTCGGTGTACAGGGCGTCCAGCACTTCGGCGTTCTCGGGGGTTTCAGGGATAATGGCGAAAATGTCTTTAGCATCGACGTGGCCTTCTTTGATGGCCTTTTCGATCAGTTGTTTCTTTTGAGTATCAAGGTCGACGACTGGCGCATCTTTAGTAACCGGCGCGGTTTTTTTGGCGTCAACTGGCTTCTTTGATTCTGTGGGCTTTGCGGCCTTTTTGTCGTCTTTTGGTGTATTCTTCTTGGCATCAGCCATAGGTAGCTCCTTGCGCTTAAGTTATAACGTTACGATGATTTGATCTGGTTTAATAACTGGTTCAGCTGGATATCTTTTTCCAGCAAAGTGCGCGTCAATGTATCATCGGCGCCAGCCAGTTGTTCGGCGATATTCAGTTTTTGCATTTTTACGTAATGGGCAACGAGCCGGGATTGTTGTCGAAGGGCGTCGCTTTGTAAGTCAATCACCTCAATACCCTGATAGAGCTCTTCGTATGCTACAGAGAGTATTTTAGCATATTCCGCAACAGGCCGCAACGCTGCCACCTGCTCCGGAGCCTTTCCATCGAAGTCCGGATGGGTCTGCAAAAACTTGAGCAGCGTCCGGGCCTGGTCCTGAAATAACATATCAGGGGTGATCGGCGCCAGGACGAAGCGCAGACTGGGTTGCATCAGCGTCAGTGCCAGCAGCCTATTCTGGACGGCCAGCTTTTCGGCGGTTTGCTTGTCGACCTGCTGCGGCGTGTGCTGCGTTCGGCGCTTGGGCTTCGGCAACTCGGCGGTGGTGGTTTGCTCGTATTTGTCACTGAGTGCCTCCTGTCGGACGCCGGCAATCTGGGCGATGGTTTGCAGGTAATGGTCCTGCTCGACGCTGTCCTGCAGGCCGCGGACCACGGGAAGTAATACCGTGGTAAACTCGCGCTTGCCTTGGGCAGTGGTGATGTCGAGCAAGTTTTGGTAGCGCTCGATCAGCCAATCCAGAGCATATTGATGCTTTTCGATGGCGTCGCGCCAGATTTGCGGGTCCTGCTTGATGAGTTCATCGGGGTCTTTGCCGGAGGGAATGGTGATCATACTGATGCTGACGCCAACTTTACCGGCGACGCCGATGGCCCGCTCGGTGGCGTTCAGCCCGGCTTTATCCTGGTCATAACTGAGGCGAATGTCGCCGGTAAATTTACTCAGTGCTTTGAGATGCTGTTCGGTCATGGCCGTGCCGGCGGTGGCCACAACTTGGCGGACACCAGCCTGGTGGCTGCTAATGACGTCCAGGTTGCCCTCGACCATGACCACAAACTTCGTCTTGCGGATGGCTTCTTTGGCGAGGTGCAAGCCGTAGACGTGGCGGCTCTTATCGTAGAGGGGCGTCTGCGGCGTATTGATATATTTGGGGGCGTCGCGGCCATTAGTTTGGGCGGATTCATCGAGCAAGCGGGCCGTAAA
>DHXQ01000015.1:24666-26949 GCA_002413755.1 Candidatus Saccharibacteria bacterium UBA5152
AGTTGCCACTCCAGCGCCGTTTCTTTGCTAAATTGACGTTTGCCCAGCGCATAATCGAGCGCTACTTTGCTGCGGCTAAATTGCACCTGATAAAACTTTACCGCCAGCTCGTTGGCGGCGTACAGCCGCTCCTTGAACTTGGCATTGGCCGCACCACCGGAGCCGCCCGCCCCCTGATACTGCGTCAAGTCGACACCAGCCTTGCGCGCCAGATGCTCGAGGGCTTGCTTGAAGTCCATGCCCTCCATTTCCATGACAAAGCTGAACATATCGCCGCCCTTGCCTGAGGAGAAGTCGTGCCAAATCCCCTTCTCCGGGCTTACTACAAAGCTCGGCGTCCGCTCGGCGCTAAACGGGCTGAGGCCCTTGTAATTCCGGCCGGCGCGCTTCAGCTCCACGTACTCCGCGACCACGTCCTCAATCCCCAGCCGAGCCTTAACCTCATCCTTCGCGTCCATATACTGTGTAGTGTGCGGTATCTGGGGATAACTGGCAAGTGTTACCTGTTAGACGTACCTAGTTTCGCCGTGCCGGGCTAACGTTTAAACATAAGCCTGATCTAGCGCGACAGAGGTATCTGTGGTTAAATACTACGTATTATGCCCCCGCAAAATAACCAGCCCAACCCACAGCCTGGGGCTTTACCAAGCCCTGTGACACCAGTGGCCCCACCCCACCCCGGTCCGCAAACGGAGCAGCCCGCGCCTATCGCGGCACCGAATCAGGCGGCTGACGTCAGGCAGGATTTTCCGCCGAACAGCGCACCTAAAGAAGAAGCGAACCGCTACGCCTTCTTCATGGAAGCCAAGCCAAAGTCTAAGACCTCACTGATTCCCCTTCCCAAAAAAGAGTCGAAGTTCGCCTGGATAATAATCGGTGCTATCACCTTATTCCTGATCCTGATCGTGCTAGCTGTCATCTCGAACATAGCCCGCAGCAGTCAAACTACCGGGGATGCCGGCACGCTGACTGGCATCATCAACCAGCAGCAGGAAATAATCCGCGTCAACAGTCTGGCCAGCAATACCGTCCAGTCGGCCAATCTGGTAAATTTCGTAACCACTGCCATCATTACGACAACCTCCAGCCAGCAGGAATTGATCAGTTACGCCACCCAGCACGGCGTCAAAATAGATAGTGGAAAGTTAGCCCTCTACAAGGCCAGCGGGCAGACCGATACAGTACTCGCCTCGGCCCAGGCGGCCAGCGTCTACGATACGACTTTCCAGCGGGTGATGCTCGATATTATCACCAAGTATCAAGCCAGCTTGCAAGGCCTAGCCGACAAAACCACCGCACCGAACGAAAAAGCCATCATCACCAAAGATCTTGATGGCGCCAAGCTGCTACAAACCATGATCGCCGCCCCGTAGGGCACGCGTGTACGCCGATCTCTAGATGTGGTCTTTGCCAGTCACCAGCAGATAGGAGTGCCGGATCAGATCTTGCACTTCGTCGATGCTCAATTGCCCGCTCAGCAGTAGCGTATTCCAATGCTTTTTGTTGAGATGGTAGCCCGCCATGACTGACTCGTACTTTTCACGCAACAGTACTGCTAATTGCGGATCGCATTTCAAGCTCAGCCGGACCGGATCCGAGCCCTCAGCGATCAGCGCAAACATCTTGCCGTCTTCAGCGTTGGCGCCAACCTTATAGACTGCTACGTCCGTACCGAACGGATAATCGCGCAGCGAGTTGGGCATGCTCAATATATATTCTTCAATTGATTTGTGATCCACGCCATTCGTCATTGCTTACATTATAGCAAAAATAGGTTATAACAGCGAATAATAATAGGCGCCCGATTGGGCGCCTATTATTCCTATTTTTTAGAATGCAGTCTTAGTATTGAACCCTAGAATTCAACCGTAGAACTCAGCGAGGCGGTGTTCGCGACCGAGCCCGAGGTCGCACTGCCACCACGTGCCGTTGCGTTGCCCGATTGGGCATTCTGGCTATTATTGTTAGTCAAGCTGACAGAGGTAGAGTTGACGGTGCTGCCGTACCCGCTCTTGTCCTGAGCCCAGACTTTGACACATTGACCATAGTTCGTGTAGCCAGCGGCTTCACACTGGGCTTTCGTCGGTTTACCACTTGCGCCAGCGCTATTCTGACTTTGCGCGCTCGCGTAATTGACACCACCGACTATGCCCGCAATCGCCACCACGGCGATTGCAAAGACGCCTTTGGTGAGCAGCTGGTTCTTTATCTTTACCATGTTCATACCCCCTTAAGCATTAATCTTTTAGTCTACAGCCACTAGCTGGATGGCGCAACCCCCCT
>DHXQ01000018.1 GCA_002413755.1 Candidatus Saccharibacteria bacterium UBA5152
ACTGCGTCCATAAGGACTGGAACGTGGAGTACGTCTGTTTCGAGCGTCATCCTAGTAGTATATAGTTTGTTTTTGGTTTCGGTGATTTTTGTTTTATATCACTAGCACTATCTTATACCAATTATATGGCTATTGCTAGTGGACATTATTCGAGGATCACCTATTCGGCAGCCAGCTTTTATTTTTGTAGGAACGTTTTTGTTTTTGTGGTTAGTCGTATGCTTTGATATCTGGAAGTGTTAAACAGGGATTTTGGGAGAAAATCCGTGATCTTCTGGATGAGCACACAACCGATTGTGTTCTCTGGAGGTGACCAGAGAGCAAGTGAGAGACTTATGTGTGAGGTGGAGTTTTGGGAGGTGTTTTTTAGTGAATGTGCAAGGGTTTTTAGCGTGGTGCCCCAAGGTGCCACGTGCTGTCTGCCGAATAGCTGATCTCGAATGAATTGTTAAGGAGCGCTTACTTCACGAAAACTTTAGGTATCATTCATAAGCCGCCAATACTTCCCAACCCGAATAGCAGCCACACCTTTGGCAATGCCTGCATAATCCAGCAAATGCTGCTCAATGCTCAACCGACCTTGTTTGTCGTCAATCGAGCCTTCGCTTTTGCCCATCCGGAACTGCACGTTGAGGTCAGCCACCTGTTCGTCAAGGATATTACCCTTGAGCAGTGGCTCAACGTCGTCGTCCCAGACCGTTTTTGGATAGACGTGTAGGTACTGTTTGAATCCACGGGTTATGACTACCCCGCTGGCGAACTCGGCGCGCAATTCGGTCGGTATGGTTAACCGCCGCTTGTCGTCAAGCTTGCGCTGGAAATAATCTATTGTGGCCATGAGAACCTTAGTTTTATGGAACTAGTGGTGATTTTTGTTTTTTGATGGGTAGTTACTACGATTGAATTGTCTTTCATATTGGCTACCCACGTTTACCCACTGAATGCAGTGTACTACCCACCATTACCCACTTGCAATAGCAATCTTAATAAACATGAGCGTTTTAATATAAAGTTATCCACAGGTATATACGTGTGGATAACTAAAACAACATATCTAGCGCTCGCAGCGACACTAGTGGCACTAGCACAGCCTGGTTTAGATTGTTAGCAAAGCCTGATTGAGATCAACAAAGCTTATGTTTTGCTGAAATACTTGCAGTTACACGGCACCAGCAACTGATGCCGAGCGCTTCACCGCCCCGTAAGTGGCCGAACTGTGATGAATCTCTTCTTTGCCGGCACGGCGGAACTGGTCGTCATTGAGGGTATCAGCACTGAGCGACTGCCCTGTGCTGGTGTAGACCGGTTGCAAAGCGGTAATCAAACGCTGCCCTTCCTTATCCATGTGTTCGACAAGGCTGCAGACCGTCGCTGCCAACATAGCCGTAACGCCGATGGCGGAGACGATGTGTTTGATACTGTTTTTATTTGAGTAGTTTTTATTTTTTTCTACCATACTTAGACATTAGCACTTTCCTGCCAAAATGTCAAGTTTGTTATGCTTAAGTGCGGCTAGGCCAGGGTTTCGGGGTCGGTGGTGATGCGTTCGCCATCGCTGAAGCTGTTGAGTGTTTCCATGTCGGCATCGCTGAGCTGGAAGTCAAAGATTTCAAAGTTTTCCTTGATGTGCTCGGGGTTGGTGGAGCGCGGAAGCGGGGCCGTACCGTGCTGCAGACACCAGCGCAGAATCACCTGCGAGGCAGTTTTGCCGTGTTGCTCGGCGATCTTGGCAATCCGCTCATCGACATCACGTGAGTGACGCGCCAGCGGGCTGTAAGCCTCGACGACTATTCCCTTCTCCTTGCAGTACGCCAGCAGTTCCTTCTGCTGTTCGTAGATATACGGGTGGAATTCAACCTGGTTGACGGCAGGTACCAGTTCGCTGCTGGCGAGCAGCTCTTCGAGGTGGCGGATGGTGTAATTGCTGACGCCAACGGCTTTGGCTTTGCCGCTGGCGTGAATTTCCTGCATTGCTTTCCAGGCATCGGCTCGCGTGTCGGTTTGCGGCCAGTGGATGAGATAGAGGTCGACGTAGTCCAGTCCGAGGTTAGCTAGCGATTCGTCGATCGCCGCCAGCCCGGATTCGTAGCCCTGGTCCTGGTTCCATAGCTTGGTGGTCACAAACAAATCTGCGCGTGGGATGCCCGCGGCGGCGATCGCCGCACCGACACCTTTCTCATTGGTATAAATCTTGGCGGTATCAATGTGGCGGTAACCGATCTGCAGCGCTTCGGTAGCGGCTTTGGTAGCGGCGCTATCAGGGGTAACGAGCCAGGTTCCGAAGCCGATAGCGGGCATTGTGGTCTGAGTATTGAGTGTAAAAGTGTTAGAATCCATATGAATAAAATCTCCGAGTTGGTTTATTAGTTTAGGCACTGGTGGTGAGTTATTGATGACGATGGTAGTGATGGCGAAGTTATGCGACGTCGATCACGAAGGGCTCGCCGGTGACGGGTTTGAAGAACGTAATTCCCTGCTCACTAAAAGCCTTTTCCATGCTGTCATAAGCCATCTCCCGGGCCTCGTCGCTCCAGTGCCAGTCGTGAATCGGGATAATGTACTGCGGCTTGAGCTCGATTGCTAACTCAACGGCCTGGTAGTTCGATCCCCATGGCGCAGTCACCGGTAGTGCCAGGATACGCTTGGTTTCGTGAAAACTATGGCTGTCGCCAGGATCAGACAGCAAACCAAGATAGTGGACCCCAATCTGCTGCGGAGCGGGGGCATGAATCTTTTCGTGCGGAGCATCAAAGAATTCGATACCCGCTGACGGCTCGCTGCTAGCTGTAATGCCCTCGGCCTGCAACTGCTCTACAACCTCCGGGGTGGTGGTAATGCGAGCATTTGGAAATTTGGCGACCAGTTTTTTGATTAGCGGAATACTCATGTGGTCAGGGTGGTTATGGGTGATGATGACGTTGTCGAGATATTGCAGGCTGTCCACGTCGAGCACCGATTCACTCATGACACCCGGGTCAAACAGAGCTGTGCGGTTGACGGGTGCTGGCATTTCGACAAGTAGGCACGAATGGATTAATTTGGTAATTTTCACGGTGTTCTCCCTTCTCAGTCTTACGGTCACTAACCTGTTTAACTATACCCTGGATAGTGAGATGGGACTGTAAGATTTGATACTGCGCGCGTACTGGATTGTTAATAGTAATACAGCGTGTAATGTTGCCGTTCGTAATGACGCATCAAGCGCCTGATCTCCCAAGCGATTACTATGGCCGCTGGTAAGTACACGGCCGCCACCAGGCCAACTGGCTGACGGATAAAATCAAAGCCGTAGCCAACGAATGGCACAGTATGGATCATCACACCGATAACCTGACTGGCTGGGAAAGCCGGATCTGGAGTATCGAGGGCGTCACCCTTGGTGGTCAATAGGCCGCGCTCCTGGTCAATCCTGATCAGACGGTGTGTGATCGTCAGGCCGGGCGTGTTGAGGCTCCGATAGCTTACGATGTCCCCGACCTTGAGCCGGGTCGGCTGGTGACGGACAAGCACCGCGTCGCCCGGCCGGATAACTGGGCGCATACTGCCGGTTTGGACACTCAGGATTGCCAAACCCTGGCTGCGGGCGTAGACAACCAGGGTCGCCGCGAAGAGTGCGACCATCATCACAAGTACTACGCCTATCCGCGCCAGGGTCGCTGGGAGTTGCTGCATGTGTCTGTCTGCGCTTCCTGGGCCAGATTACTACTGGGCAATAACCGTGCCGTTAAAGACGAGATCGATGCCACCGATGGTGGCCGACTGGCCACTAAAGGCATCGTCATCGATGCTCACCTGGGTTTTGAATTGGGCGGTAGCCCCACCGGCCAAGGTGTCGGTCAATGAAGTCCCACCAGTGGTGTTGACAGCAACCAGTGAGGCGACCGACAACTTTTGCGTTGCCGAGGTATCGACTCTCGTGAAGACGACGTATACCTTGCTGAGGTCGACATTTGAAACGTTGGTCGGCACAGTGTTGATAGCAACTTTGAGTGCCATTGTTGCTGCCCCGTAATTCTTCAGGTAGAAGCTATTGCCATCGGCCGGCGAAGCAACCGTACCAGGAATAACATTGCTGAAGCTGAAGCCAGTGCGAGTATTACTAAAGGTCGAAGTCGTGGTGCCAATCCGCAGGTCGGCAGTGGCCGTGCTGATCGAGTTGCCGGTCAGTGTGGCTGATTGGCTTTGTAGTGCCGCGAAGGTCACCCCGGTTGCCAGGACGGCCACTGCCGCCACGACGATGATCGCCCGCGCTATCGGCTGCACGCCAGCTAGTTTAACCCATCGGCTGACTCGACCTCGACCAAATTTGTAGCTCCGCACCGTAGTTCTCCCCCGTTATGAAAAGTAATGCCGCAATAATAAATCTGGCATTGAGCTCACGCCAAACATTTTGTTAACAATTTTAATAAAATACAACAATTTACGGATCAGGTTGGCGGATGTGTTCGCGGCATACTCGGCTTACTTGCCGTTGGCCGAGTATTCGACGACGGCGTCTTCACCGAAGTGCTTCTTGAGGCGGGCGCGGATTGAACCCGGTTGGCGGCCGAATGTTTTGGACAATTCCTTCATAGATTGGGGATTGCCTTCGCTAAACAAACCCATCAGCTTATTATCATCGGCTGCCGACCATGGTTTGAAGGCATTGGGGTAGGTTTCGCGCATCGTGGCGAGTTTAGCAGACCAGCCGCCTGAGCCAGTCTTGGCGGCTGCCTTGGGCTGGGACTTTTCGAGCGCCGCCCGCTGGAGGGCTTTATCACGCAGGTGGGCGAACTTCTCGGCGTCCTTGGCTGATTTGTGCCGAAGTTGCTTATCGATTTCCAGGGCTACCGGGCTAATCTGCAGTGCCATGCGATTGATACCCAGCAGGCTGAGGTTGTCGAGCCGACGGACCCGCGACAGTGCCACGTAACCCATGCCCTCCACGAAGGCTTTGCGCAGGTCGATGCGGGCGGCGTCGAGGGTCATGCCCTGTGACTTGTGAACGGTGATTGCCCAGGCCAGGCGTAGCGGAACCTGGGTCAGCGACGCCCGCTTTTTGTTACCATCCCGCAGCTCCCAGGTTTCGGGCTCCATGGTTACCCGCCGGCCGGTGGATTGCAGCTCGACGATCGGGTATTCGCTGTGCTTTTCGAAGTCAACCACCGTGCCCAGCGAGCCGTTGGCGTAGCGCCGTTCGGGACTATTTTTGATGGCCATGACCAGCGCGCCTTTTTTGAGTGATAAGACCGGCAGCGCCAGACAGGAGCGCTTCAGGGTTTCGACGTATTGCTCTTTGCCGGTGGTCACCATTTCATAAAATATTTCGTCGCCCTCGATGCCACGCAGTTGACCTTCGTTTATCCGGTCAACGTCGATGTTGACAGTGTGCAGTTCGGTGGCTTTGAGATTGTGGCCGGCTTCGTCGACCAGCGGCGCGTCAACCCGGGCCAGCAATAGTTCGGCGTGCCGACGACGGACATCGCCTTCGCGCATAGCGTTCAGCACTTCCAAAAAGGCGTCGTCGTCCTGGCGGTGTTGCTCAGTCAGATAACAGACGACCGGGTCAAATTCTTCCCAGACCTGGGAAGTGACGACGAAACTGCCCTGTCGGCTGTCCTGGCGGTTGACGGGTGGCAGCTGGAAGAAGTCACCGCACAGGATGACTTGGATGCCGCCAAACGGCTCATCCGGGCGCTTGCGCACCCGACGGGCGATCTCATCGACCATATCCAGCCGGTAATCGTGGAGCATACTGATCTCATCGATGATCAGGATGTCGGTGCCTTCGATGATCTCGCGCCGGCCCTTCAGTAAGTGCTCTTCGAACTGCGGGTGTAGCTCGTCGGAGATACCGATACCGCTCCAGGCGTGGATGGTGTTGCCGCCAAGATGGGTGGCGGCCAGGCCGGTGGTGGCGGTAATCGCCACATATCGGCCGTCGCGCTTAGCGCGGCGAATAAACTCGTTGAGCACATACGTCTTGCCAGACCCGGCCGGGCCGGTCAGTAATACGTTATGGCCCTCCGCCATAATCTCAAGTGCTAACGCCTGGTCCACGCTACCCTCTCCTCATTTTTTCCCTATACACTAAGTATAACTGATTACGCGCCGCTTGCCTCACGCAGCAAGCCAGCATTTTCGTCGGCTTCGCTCGACTTGAGCTCGCGCTTCTTCTGGATTTCGTAGCGGATGCCGGTGACCGGGCTTTCCATATAGTCTTCGTTGAGCAAGTTGACGAATTTGGTCATGTCTTTGGTATCCATGATGATGATGGCGCCGTTGTCGTCAGCCATCAGGCCGATGTCGAGCTCGTCGGAGCGCTCCATGACGTTTTCCTGCGACACCACCGTCGGGTCGAGCTTTTGGAGCTTCTTGATAACCGCCCGGTTGCCCTTGATGAGCTTCTGGATATCGTCGCCATCACTAAATGACAATTTGAAATTCTGTTGGATCTCTTCGACTTTCTTCTCGGCAATGCTGGCTTCTTTGGCGTCGTAGCCGAACAGGCTCTTGAGCTTGGACTGGCTAAAAACGTACATATCCTGGTCGAGCACCAGCAGCTGGTTGTCGGACGATACGCGCAAGGCGGCGTCAGCATCAAAGGCCACAAACTTGTTGTCGCGGATCATCCAGCCAGTGTTGCCTTTCATGACCTGCGACTGCGGTAATGATTTGATAACGTAAAACTTCATCGGCAGATTGCGATGACTGCAGCGGGCGACGATTCCCTTGACGCGCTTGATGTCATGTTCTTCTTCGTTGAAGAGCTCGATTTCGTGCTCCTGAGTCTTGAGCCAACCAAGCATTTCACGGGCCTTCTCCACCTTACTCAGCCGGGTGCGCATCAGCACATTGTCTTCGGATTCGGCGTCTTCAAAATTGCGGACAATCAGCCCCTGGTCGACGCCCTCCAGGATGTATTCCAGGATTTCATCGATAAACAACGGTTCGAGTTGCTTGCTGAGCTCGGCGGTCAAGTTGGTGCGGTAGACCACATTGTTTCGGTTGAAAAAGAATAATTCAATCTTCAGTTCGTCTTTGAACTGCACCAGGTTGTTGGCCCAGGCAAAGACATCGGTTTCTTTGTAATTAGGGTCGTCTTCAATGATCGGCTTTGGCTTCTTGGCGGGCTTGGCTGGTTTGGCGACTTCGGGCTCGTCCTCAAGATCAGATTCGTCAGCACCAATGCCTTCTTCGAAATCATCCTCAATGGCTTCAATCGCTGCCTCTTCAGGCTCTTCGATATGCATTTCGTCACTGTCTTCGGCTGGTATATCTGCTTGTGGTTCCATCGTGTCTATTCTACCCTACCAGCCGTGACGATGGGCCAAAAATCTGCTGTAAAATTATCAGTTGTGAAAATTATTCCAGATCATTTGGCCGAATTGAGATAGCAAATAAATAACGACAACCCCCACAAACAGCCACCAGCTAGGCTTGCGACGCTGGAGCGCGGCGCCCAGCGGTGTCACCCGTTCCCTGCCCTGGTCGTACGGCAGCCGCTCGTCGCGGTAAGTCAAAATATTGTCCAGGAGTTGTTGTTTGATGGCGTAGATATGGGCTGCCATGTCGTCAAGCTGGGCGGCTGGATCATCCAGCGGTGCATAGAGGAACAATTTGTTACCGACGATTTCGATATCGTATTGGGCCGCATCACGCAGCGCGATCATGACATCGGGGCTGATGAAACTCATGCTGTCGATGGTGTATTGAGCCGGAAAATAGGTCACGAAGTAAGTATCAAAATCGCCTTCCAGCGAATGCTCCTGATTGGGCTGAAATAACCTGTCGAACTGCTTGCCGCGAGCCTGCTTGGAATCGAAGAAGACGTTGGGTAATTCACGTGGTAATTCAGTGGACATAACACCGTAGTAGACTGTTGCAACAGCGTAGTCTCCATATTTGGAATGCTCGTACTTTTTGTAAGAAAAATCGGCATATTGCCAGTCGGGCGCACTAATGACGTTATGCA
>DHXQ01000030.1 GCA_002413755.1 Candidatus Saccharibacteria bacterium UBA5152
ATAATTTTTTTGATGCTTCGTTTGCCTTGCGGCTCGAGCAGGGGCTCAGATTGAGGTTCGAGTGGTTGCGGTGCGCCTGGCGCCACGTCATCGCTTGGCATCTCTGTGGTTTCCGTATTTTCCGTCGGAGTATTGTTAGGTTGCTGTAAAGACTCGTTATCCATGCCTGCCACCTTAGTTATGCTGTTTAAACCTAGTATAACTCGCTCATGCTTATAAAGACTAATCTCAAAAAGTACCGGCCCGACCGAATGTATGCTAGTACCGCAAACAATTACCCGATCGATCCAGCACCTTCGCCTGGCAATAGTGTATTATTCCAGTATGGAACAGCATCGACGCCGTTTTAGTCCAGTCATCATCATACTAGCCGTGGTCGTACTCATCGCGGTCCTCGGTGTCTCGGGCTGGTTCGCGTATCAAAAATTCCACAAACCAGCATCTGCCAAATCAACGAATGCAGCAACCAAGACTCCAACGGTTCAGGTAACCGCACCGCTCCGTGACTTCAGCAGTGATACCTACGGCATTTCGCTCAAGATTCCGACCGATTGGAAAGAGTCAAAGACTAATCCGCATGCCGCCATGCTTATCGGCAAAGATGCGGTCAACGACGTCGAGTTTACCCTGATGGTCAGCAAAGACATCCCCGATGTCACCCTGGCCTGCACCTATGTAATCAAAGATTCCGAGGATCTGACCTACACCAGCCCACTCCCCGGCCAACGCTCAATAACCAAGCTGACGTACACCTCGATCAGCCCGGACCTCAAGACACTCTGCGGCATGATGATAACCGGCAATTACGCCGCAAAAGCCGGCGATGTACTGGGTATCAAGGGTGACCTGTTCCAAGCCGCCCTGCCCACCAATCGGATCGTCGTCAATGTCTCCAAGTTGAGCTCGTCCACCGAATATCCCACCGTCGAAACCGCCCTCAAATCACCGAGATACACCGAACTGATCGCTGCCCTACAATCGATCCAGTTAAACTAACTCCCGCTTGACATCACCGCATCGACGTAATACAGTTAACTCATAGGTTAACTATTATGAACATCCCTTACGATTCACCCCAGCTTGATAGTGTGCTCGACGCCTTGGCCAACCAAAAGCGCCGCGGCATTATTCATGACCTGGCACTGCAACCGGCCACTGTCGGGCAACTGGCCCGCGATCACGACCTGACACTGCCGGCGATCCACAAGCACATCCGGATACTGGAAAATGCCCGGCTGATTATCCGCCGGAAATCCGGCCGCACCAACTTCGTGGCCCTCGATACCGCAACTCTCGGTCTGGCCCAAAGCTGGATCGCTCAATATCACACGGCCTGGGGCAATCCCCGCGCTACCCTAGAGAATTACATTTCCAGGATGCAGGAATGACGCCTGGACGGTGTCATGCCAGTCCAGGACAAGCCCGCCACCGGTTACACGATCATCACCGCCGACAGCATGGACGAAGCCACCGAGCTAGCCAAGGGTTGCCCGCTGATGTCCACCACCGATAGCGCTGTCTGCGTCTACGAAGCATTGCCAATGTAGTACAAACGATCCAGGTGCTATACTCAGTCCATGGCAATTTCAATCACCTATTTCGTACATGGCACCACAACCGACAATGAGAAGGATATCTCATCAGGCATTGCTGATGCCGGGCTCTCAGATTTGGGTATACAACAATCGATTACCCTCAGAGATCAGATAGATATCCAGAGTTTTGACGTCGTATTCTGCTCAGACTTACAACGAGCTATAGATTCAGCCAAGCTCACTTTTGAAGATAAAGTGCCGATTGTTATCGACCCCCGCTTACGTGAATGTGACTACGGCGACTACAACGCCCAAGCCTCCAGCATTGTTGAACCATTGCAGGAAAAAGCTATAACCGAACGCTTTCCAAATGGCGAGTCGTACGAGGACGTCAAAGCTCGGCTGGCTGATTTCCTGTCCGACCTTAAGCGAAATTACGACGGCCAGCATGTCGCTATCGTTGCCCACAAAGCCCCGCAATTGGCACTCGACGTGCTGTTAGGCGGCAAAAACTGGGAGCAAGCATTCGCCGAAGACTGGCGCATTACCAAAAGGTGGCAGCCGGGCTGGACTTACCTGTCATAAAGTTGTAGTCGCTCTATCAACTAGTTGACAATATTTATCATAAGTGCTATAATGTCATGGACTATTGGCTTTTGCCACTCTCTTGTCTTATAAATTCTTATAAATCGCGCGAACAGCGCATAATCTCGACTCTCATTTATTCTAATCCCGCAAACGAGTCTCAAAGAGTCTAAAACTCAAAAACTCTCACAAACCGTAAACAACATCAAATAACAAAGGAAACATACTATGTGGATATTTTGGGCGCTACTCAGCGCCCTGTCTGCGGCTACGCGCCGCACAAATGAAAAAAAATTAACCTTTCAGTTACACCACCTGACCATCGGATTGATGGTCCAGCTGTTTGCGCTACCAATAATACTCGCGGCGGTGCTGCTGCGCGGCGATATGCTGCCGCTGGCTCACCTCAGCTATAAGTTTTGGCTGCCGCTGATCGCGGTCTGCGTCGGATTCTACCCGCTCAATGCGTTCTTGTACTTTCAAGCTATCAAGCGCAGCGAAATCTCCAGCGTCTTGCCGATCCAGAGCTTACTGCCAGTTGTCTCGCTGATGCCAGCGTGGCTCATATTACACGAGCTACCTTCCCTGATCGCGACCATTGGTACGATCCTGATCGTCGCTGGTGTCTACGCCCTCGGCCTGAAAGGTAAGCGGCTACACCACCCTCTCCGGCCATTTCTCGAAGAACGCGGCAGCCTGTTTATGCTGCTGTGGGTTGTACTCAACGCCGTTGTAATGGTCGTCGACAAAATCGCTATCCAAGCATCAAATGCGACATTCTACAGCCTGATCAGTACGATTGGCGCGGTCATCGTGCTATACGTAAACATACGTCTTAAGCATGTCAACGAGTTCGGAGGGCTCAAAAAACATCTCCGGAATCTCGGATTAACCGGCAGCCTCCAAGGCACCAGTTACACCACCTATCTGCTGGCCATATCGACCGGCCCGATCGCCTATGCCACTGCCCTGCGCAGCAGCAACGTCCTGATCGGCTCGCTGCTGGGTATAGTTTTACTCAAAGAAAAACTGACCAAGCCGAAGATACTGTCATTCAGCCTCATCCTGATCGGCGGCGTTGTCTTAGCGCTCGGATCATAAAGCCCTCAACCAGAAGCAAACACTTCTGACTCGAGAAGCACCTTTGTTTGCTATGATAGGGGGTGATGACAAACATACTTATCCTGCACGGCACCGGCGTGACGCCCAGATCTAACTGGTTTATGTGGCTCAAAGGCAAGCTGGTGGGCCAGGGGCACCAGGTCTGGCTGCCGCAACTGCCCGACGCCCACAAGCCCAATGGCAAAACCTACACCGACTTCCTGCTGGCCAACAAAGATTTCAAAATTAACAAAGATACGATCATCATCGGACATTCCTCCGGTGCCGTCGAAATCCTCAACCTACTCCAGCATTTGCCCGGCCGCACCAAGATTAAGGGCGCCCTGCTGGTCAGCGCCTTCCACGATGACCTCGGCTGGGACAGCCTGAGCGACCTGATTGACACGCCATTCGACTACGAAAGAATCAAGAAGCATTGCGGCAAGTTTATATTTTTGTATTCTGATGACGATCCGCACGTCCCGATTGAGCAACCGAAGTTCCTGGCCGAGCAGCTCGATAGCGACCTGATTGTCTTCGAAGGCCAGGGCCACTTCAACACCGAGACCAGCCCGCACTACCAGCGCTTCCCGGAAATACTGCAGTTCATCGAGGAGCTCGAGAACTCCTAACCGTCAATTCGTGAAATACACTAAACACCAGATCATCACCCGACTGAAGCGCCTGCCCGGCGGCGCGCTGTGGGCGTTTGGTGTTCGGCAAGCCTGGGCGGCACTGTTCGGCGGTTTGTTGCTGGCCGCCATTATATTCACCAAATACGTTGACCTGCCGCTGCTGGCCCGCTACGACTGGCTATTCCTCTTCGCCATTGCTGTCCAGCTATTCATGCTGCTCTCAAAATTAGAGAAACCGCACGAAGTCCTGACGATTCTGCTGTTTCACCTGGTCGGGCTCGGTATGGAACTCTTCAAAACTTCCGCCTCGATTGGTGCCTGGTCGTATCCGGGCGACGCCATCTTCCGGATTGGCGCCGTGCCGCTGTTTGCCGGCTTCATGTACGCTGCCGTTGGTAGTTACATCGCCCGGTCGTGGCGGGTCATGAATTTATCATTCGATCATTATCCGAAGCGTATCTACACCCTGTTGCTAGCCGCGGCCATCTACGCCAACTTTTTCACCCATCACTACATTTACGATTTTCGCTACTTCCTGTTTGCCGCGGTTGTTGTCTTATTTTTCAGAACTCGGGTCAACTACGTCGTCAGTACCACAGTGCGGCACATGCCCATGGTCGTCGCTTTCGTGCTGATCGCGGTGGTTATCTGGTTGGCTGAAAATATTGCCACCTTCACCGGTGTCTGGCTCTATCCGAATCAGGTCGCGCACTGGCAGCTGGTCGGCCCGGCAAAAATAGGCTCCTGGCTGCTGCTGATGATCATTAGCTTCATCATGGTCGATATCTTATATCGTATCCGCGCCAGACTGGCGGTGCGCCAGACTGTTACACTGTAGTTTATGACAGACGTCACCTTCATTACCGGTAATCAATCAAAAGCCGATTACTTGGCGAAATATCTGGGCTTTCCAGTGGCTCACCGCAAGGTTGATTTGGACGAAATCCAATCGCTCGACCTGCAGGCTGTTGTCGAGCACAAAGTCCGCCAGGCTTACGAGCTTGTCGGCGGGCCGGTGCTTGTCGAGGATGTGGCACTGGAATTTGGAGCCCTGGGCCGGCTGCCGGGGACATTTATCAAATTCTACGTCGAAGAAGTCCCGTTCGAAACGATCTGCCGGACGCTCGACGGGTTAGACCGCAGCGCCATTGGCAAGTGCGGCTATGGCTACTTCGATGGTACTGAAGTTACCTATTTTGAAGGCCAGCTAGCTGGCACGATCGCCGAACATCCGGCCGGCGATAATGGCTTCGGCTGGGACAAAATTTTTATCCCTGATGGCTACGATGTAACCCGCGCCGAACTGCCCGAAGAGGACGACAAGAAGACCTACCTCTTGATAAAACCTCTGGAAAAGCTAAAAACATTTCTGGAGACTAGATAGCGAATAATTAAGCGTGGGTGAAATGGTCGCACAGCAGGCTAAATGTCTCGTCGCCATAGGTATCATGCGTGGCCGGATTGTCCGCATCGTATAGCGTATTCGATACACCGATGAGCTCGGCTGGCTCGAGCACTGTGTAGGTGTGCATCACAAATGGTGGAATGTAGAGCGACCGGTGAGTTTTGTCGAGCGTCAACTCGCGCTTACCACCATATACATCTTCGAGGACGAATAAGACCGATCCGCGGGGCAGGGCGATGATTTCCTGTTTGATACGATGAAAATGCTTGCCGCCAACAGTGCCCGCCGCCAATCCTGTGGAGTGAAAGGTTCGAATACCCAGCTGCAGTTGCGGCGCCAGCTCAAGCTCGTGCGGGTCGGTATTGAGCATCCGCTGCAGCACTTCCCTGCCAAATCCAAACAAGACATTCATCAGTCCACCGGACTTGGTTGGCCAAGGCCCTAAGTCCGATTCGTACACTATGGCGTCCTGAACCGTTAAAGGTTGTGTGGTGGGGATGGCTGCCTGCGGTGAATCCATAGTCACATTGTACGATATCTAATCGGTGCTATGATAAAAGAAATATACATAATCGCTTTAAACATATTTCAATCTAAGGAGCACAGCCATGCAAGTACATATCAACTTTATCGCCGTCATCGTCGCCACACTATCCGCCATGGTTATTGGTTATATCTGGTATCACCCCAAGGTACTCGGTGGCCGCTGGCTGAGGCTCTCCAAAATCAACCCGAAGAAGGGTGACATGGCCTGGGGTATGACGATTGCGCTGATTAGCGCCCTGGTCATGGCCACAGTACTCGCCTTCTTTACCTACCTCTACAGTTACTTCTTCCTCGGCAGCTACTTCATCAACGCGGTCAGCACCGCCCTGCTCATCTGGTTTGGTTTCCAGGGCCTGCGCGTGCTGCAGCGCGACGCCTTCAACCAGCGCCGCAAAAAGGAAAGCCTGATCCACATCGGCAACGACCTGGTCACCATCATCGTGATGGGCGTAATTATTGGTTTGTTCGGCGTTTAGGCGACGAACTAGTGCTGGTGCCAATATGCCGCGCCACAACTGCTAGCAGATCTGACGGTGTCATGCTCGACTTGACGATAAAATCATGCGCCCCCAGCTGACGCATTTCGATTTGCGTCTGTTTGTCGGATAGATTGGTATAGACGATGATTTTAGTGTCCGGATATTCGCTGAGGTCGACATTGCGCAGGAATTCTTTGCCGTCCATCAGAGGCATAAATATATCGAGCAGTATCAGATCGGGTTGAACTGATTTCAATTTTTTGAGTCCCTCGATACCATTGCTTGCCACGTGCACCGCATAGCCACCAGAGGTCAGTACCAGTTTATAAACGTCCTGTAGGATGATCTCGTCCTCGATCACCAGGATACGCTTGGCGACGGTCATAGCGGCAGCCTGACGATGAATGTGGCGCCCTTGCCGACCGCCGACTCAACCTTGATCGAACCGCCGTGCAGGTTAATGATTCGCTTCACCCAGTACAGCCCGAAGCCGGTGCCGGTCACGGTATCCGACAACTCATTATCCACCCGCGTAAATTTATCAAAGATCCGACGAGCGTCCGCCTTACTGACGCCAACGCCAACATCAGTAACAGCTATTTCCAGACGCTTGCCTGATTTATGCATGCGCAGTGTGATCTCAGTGTCTGGGTAGCTATACTTGCTGGCATTCTCAAGTAGATTAATCAGGGCCAGCTTGATTTCGTTGGCATCAACCTCGACGGTCGTACTTTTGATACCGATCAGGGTTATCTTCTGATTTTTGAGCTCGCAGGTTGCTCGCAGCTCCTTGGCAGCCTGTTTGATAATCTTGGCGATATCCTGTGGCTTTTTCTCGAGGACATAGCGGCTGGAGTCAATCTGAGCGGTCTTCAGTAAGTCATTAATAATCTGCAGCTGGCGCTCGTTACTGTCGAAAGCAATCCGTAAATATTTGAGCTGCTCGGGTGTGACCGGGCCAGCAAATTCATTGATGAGCAGGCTGGTGTATTGCTTGACCGCCGTTGCCGGTGTGCGCAGTTGGTGAGAGGCGAGAGCAATAAACTCGTCTTTCGTCTTATTAACGGCCAGCAACTGCGCCTGCTGGCTCTTGAGCTGGGCGTTGGTCATGACCAGATCGTTGGCCCGCTTCATGTCGTCAATGTCGATACACGAGCCAATAAACCCCTGGAACTCACCAGTCGACGAAAAGCGCGGCACGCCCTTGTCCAGGATCCAGCGGAAGACGCCGTCATACCGACGGATCCGGTATTCCATACTGTATGGCTCACGGTTGTCAAAAGCCGTCTTGTACGTTTGGTAGCAAAAGTCCAGGTCACCCGGATAAATACTGTGCATCCAACCGTCACCAGTCTCTTCGTCCATACTGCGACCAGTAAAATCACACCACGGCTTATTGAAGTAGGTCAGTCCCATGTCGACCCCGGAAATCCAGATCAGGACGGGCGCCGTGTCCGCCAGGCTGCGGAAACGCTGCTCGCTCTCCTGGAGCTCTTCAAACAGCTTGGCATTGTTCAGCGTGATCGAGGCCAAATCACTCAACCGCTGCAGGGCACTCAGCTGGTCGGAGTCGAAGTGCTTGCCCGGCGAGTCGTGAACCAGCGCTAATACCCCGATGGTGGTGCCAGCCGTTTGCAGCGGCACGCCCACCGCGGCGTTCATCAAACCCTTCGGGAAGCTGCGCTGGCGGTATGACCATGTGTCGTAATCATTTACGATAATCGGCTTATTTGTTTGCCAGACCCGCCCGGCCAGACCCTCGCCCTTTTTGATGGTGTGCCCGACGTGGGCTTTGAATTTGCCACTGGCTAGTTTTACCCGCAGCTCGTCCGGCGCGTCCGACACGAGGTATATATAGCCGTGCGGCGTATCACAGATTGTGCCGGCATGGCTCAGGATAGAATTGAGGACCTGCGCCTCCTGGCCGATACTTTGGCTGGCCTCAACTGCGCTGGCATGAAGCATCTGCAAAAAACTATTCTGGCGCCGGGTTACTGCTTCGTCGTGTTTGCGGGCATCGATGTTGACGCAGGTACCGATCATCCGGACCGCCTCACCGGCCTCCAGATAGGCCTGTCCTTGGCCAAGTAACCAATGCTGACTACCGTCAGGCCAGGTTATCCGATGCTCAAACTGGTATGGCTCACCGGTCTTCATACTGGTCTGAATCACTTTTTGAGCCTGCGCCTTGTCATCAGGGTGGACCAAGCCCAAATATTCTTTGTAGGTAATCGAATGGTCGAGTGGCAAGCCATACAGCCGGATTAGCTCATCGGACCAGTAGAGCTGATCACGCTTCAAATCCCATTCCCAAAGCCCCATGGTGGAGGCGCGCAGTGCCAAAGTCAGTCGTTCCTCACTGCGTTTGAGAGCCTGGTTGGCACTGCGCCACTGCGTGACGTCCTGCTGTGTACTCCAAGCCCGTACCAGACAGCCGTCCTCGACAGTGCCGGTCACGCTATTACGGAAGTACATGTCATTGCCGGCACTGTCGACCTGGTGGTACTCGGTGCCCGATAATTTATAACCACCCTTCACAAAGGATTCGAGATAGCTGACGACTTCGGGGTCAGATTTTGCCATAAACTGGTCCAGATGCAGTCCGATAAATGATCCCCCAGAGCTGAAGCCATACATTTTGGCCGCCGCCCGGTTGGCCTCAGCGACGTAGGCCGTCTCGAATATACGTCGCACTTGCTCTTTGACGGAAAGCTTGACAGGAATTGGTGCGTCAAGCTCAAAACGCCAGATACCTTCACTACTATTACGTATAAACGCTTGGTATCTCTCTTCGCTCTGTGTGCTGTTGTCCAGGCCGATTGGCCTCGTACTACCCTCTGTTTGCTGCACAGCTTTATTATAGCGCCACTCGCTGGCCTGTGCGCAAAACCGCGTAAGAATTTTTAAACGATATTTCCGCCGATGATGAACACCTCCGTCCCTGACATGGGTTTGAGTCGACTTGCATATTGCCCAAACATGGAGCATACTAAAAGTAAGAAAAGTAATAATTGTAGTAGACGAAAGAATTTTGCCCATGCAACCAGCAGATTTTCCTAAAATTCTCGGTACCGCTACCCTCAATGACAAGGGTCAGTTAGTCATCCCCGTCGAAGCCCGTAACAGCCTGGGGCTGGAAGCTGGCAGCAAAGTCGTCATCATGACCAGCAGCAGCAAACCGGCCCTGATCATCGTCAAAGCCGATCACATCGAAGCCATTATCCAAGATTTAACCAAAGCGCTCGACAACGAAGTAACTGACGGCAACACACAAAAATAAGGAGAATTAATATCAAACCTACCGAAACTGCTGCTGCGGAGTCCGACGCCCCCACCTATTCCTCCAGCCAAATAAAGGTCATCATGGGATCGCTGATGTTGGTGATGCTGCTGGCCGCCCTC
>DHXQ01000024.1:0-736 GCA_002413755.1 Candidatus Saccharibacteria bacterium UBA5152
ACGTGAAAGATCCGTGAAACATTCAGCCAATATCGTGAAATGTTTCCTGACAGGGGCTGGTGGGGGTGGTATACTAAGTCCAAGATCAGAGGGAAATCAGGGTATATATGACACAAACAATCATCGCCGTTGCCAACCAAAAGGGCGGTGTCGGCAAAACCACAACGGCGGTCAATATCGCAGCCTCGCTGGCAGACTCCAAATTTACGGTCCTACTGGTTGATCTCGACCCACAGGGTAATGCCACCAGCGGGCTAGGCCTGGCCAAAGAAGGCCAGCGCACCACCTACGAAGTATTGCTCGGGACGGCCGAACTGGCGAATAGCGTCCAAGAAACCCACGTCAAGAACCTCTACATTCTACCGGCCAACCCCAACCTGGCCGCGGCCGAGCTGGATATCGCTGATATGGACAAGCGTGAGTACCGCCTGGCCGAGGCGCTGCGCACCGCTGCCTATGATTATATAATCATCGACTGCCCACCGGCGCTCAGCCTACTGACCGTCAACGCCTTGACCGCCGCCACTCACGTTCTGATTCCGGTCCAAACCGAGTATTACGCCCTGGAGGGCCTCGGCCAATTACTCGGCACCGTCCAGCGCGTCCGCGAAACCACCAACCCGCGGCTTGATCTGCTGGGCGTGGTGCTGACGATGTACGATAAGCGCATCAGCCTCAGTGAGCAGGTGAAGGCCGAGATCCAAACCCACTTCGGCGATAAATTATTTAGCGCGGT
>DHXQ01000024.1:952-5552 GCA_002413755.1 Candidatus Saccharibacteria bacterium UBA5152
GCCTACAAGGCAGTGACCAAGGAACTGATCAACCGAACGGGAGGTAAGTAATGGCTTTAGGTAAAACAGGCTTAGGCAAGCACATCGGATTGGGTAAAGGATTCGACTCATTATTACCGCAAAACTTCGACTCATCTCTGTTGTTGACCGAGGAAGACCGAATACAAAAAGTGGTACTAGGTAGGATTAGTCCGAATGCCGACCAGCCGCGGACGCATTTTGACGAAGAAGCTCTCGCGCAATTAGCTTCATCGATAAAACAGTACGGGATACTCCAACCATTGGTCGTGACTCCACATCCCGATGTCGCAAAATCAGGTGAATTTCGGATCATCGCCGGCGAACGCCGCTGGCGGGCGGCCACCATTGCCGGCCTGGATAAAGTGCCGGTCATTGTCCGCACCAGCCACGAGCTGGAAAGTCTGGAAATTGCCCTGGTCGAGAACGTCCAGCGCGTCGATCTCAGCCCGCTCGAGCAAGCCGTCTCGATCGAGCGTTTGCACCAACAGTTCAATATGACCTATGACAAAATCTCTGAGCGCCTCGGCAAGGCAACCTCGACGGTTAATAATACCGTCCGCTTATTGCAGCTGCCAGCCGAAGCTCGCGAAGCCCTCAAGCAAGGCGAAATCAGCGAAGGGCACGCTCGCGCCATCTTGGCGCTGAAGGCCAAGCCCGAGCAACAGCTCACATTATTAAAAGACATTGTCGATAATGGCTGGTCAGTTCGCCAAGCCGAGCGCTATGTTGCTAGCCACAAGTCTGGCATTGCCGAACCCAAGGCCGTCAAAGAACGAGTTAGCACTGAAACCCGTGAGACCAAAGTCCTCAGCAAACGCCTCGGCGCACCGGTCAACATTCGACGCACCGCCAAAGGCGGCCGCCTCGAACTCAAATTCGTCTCCGATGAAGACCTCGAACGCCTGCTGAAACTCCTCGAATCCATCAAATCATAAGACTTCGACGTGCCGCCACACAATGACTCCCGAAGACTCCGCATGTCCTCGCGAGAGTGTACCCGCTTTCAGGAATTCCGGGCGTGGCTAAGGCATGTGGCTGATTTGGCGGGCATCTGGCGAGACCCGAATGAGCTCGTCAGGATAACAACAGATAGAGCCGAAGGTGTTTGAAAAAATATGACTCCCAGTGGGAGTCATATTTTTGAGTTCTTCGGCGATGTTGTCAGCCCTGACTTGAGCTCATATCGAGATGAGACAGCCGTCCGACAAATAAGTTACATGTCTTAGATTGGCTAGTCGAATTTCTGGATTTGACTGACAGGCAGCAGGCGGATTGAGAGCCTGCCGACAATCTGATCAGCAGTGATGGGGCCGAAGGTGCGGCTGTCGAGCGAGTCGGGGCGGTTGTCTCCGCAGACGAACAATTGGTTTTCGGCCAGTGTGATGTCGATATTGTGGACATCAGCGGGAACGGTGACGGTTTTGTAGTCGCCGAGTTTGTCAGGTTGGAAACCCTCAGGGTGCTCTTTGTTGTAGACGGTTAATATACCGTTATCGACGACGACGCGCTCGCCGGGCAGGGCAATGACGCGCTTAATAAGTTGCTTCTTATCTTCTTGGCCGAACTGTGACAGACCGCCTTCGACGAAGATGATGATTTGTCCGCGCTTGGGGATGTAATCATGGTGAGTCAAACGGGCGATGGTACGCGGTACTTTCCAAACAATCAGCCGGTCGTCGTTATGAAGTGTATTCTGCATACTTGGACCTTCAACCTGATATGACTGGAAGACCCAGGCTATCAATGAGAAAGCAACCGCGAGGGCTGCGACCAATACGCCGATAGTTGAAATCACTTCACGGGCGGTTTCACGCTTGGATGGCGGTGAAACATGCGGTTCGGATAATTGCTGGCCCGGTGTCGATAATACGGATTGTGGAACCGGGCTGGAGATAGGTTGCTGACCGATGTTGGCGGACGCAGTGAGTGGCTGATTATTTGGAGTAGTGATGTCTTGATTTTGCGGGTTCATTCGTGATTACTATAACTCATTTTATCCGAATCACATAGCCATAACCTGGATAAGTGTGTACAAACATATTTTAAGGTTTACGGCTACTAGCATAAACGATATACTACGAAGGTTATAGATATGGACATCAATCGAACACGCAAACGATCACAAACAACACAAAAACCTATTGACGGGTTCTTTGTCCAATCACCGGGAGCATCCCGGAGGCCTGTTTCGGCGCCGATGCGTCGGAGTGCGCCGCGGGCTTCGTCCACACAGCAACCGGTCGGGCGTCGGGTTAATGATTTTGCCAGGGCGGATGGATTTTATAGTGCGCCACGGCGGATAACAGGTGTTGCGCCAAGTGCGCCGGCTGCCCGACGGGC
The DNA here is from genome assembly GCA_002413755.1 of Candidatus Saccharibacteria bacterium UBA5152. Classification (GTDB taxonomy): domain Bacteria; phylum Patescibacteriota; class Saccharimonadia; order Saccharimonadales; family UBA4665; genus UBA4665. The sequence goes on from DHXQ01000024.1 coordinate 3,314, forward strand.
GCCAGCAAACCGGGCCATCGCCCAGCAGTTTGCCCCACCGTCGGCTCATACCAAGCATCTGAGCAATCGTCAGCTTAGAAAGCTTGCCAAGCGGCAGAAGAGGCTCAACCGCAGTCGAACGATGTCTTTTTTTGTATGGGCCGGCCGCTCTCTGGCAATTTTCCTGGTACTGATACTGGCTGTTGGCGGTGTTGTTTTTGGTAAGGGGTATTTTAAGCTCAAAAAGGTATTTAACGGCTCATCAAGTGCGGCTGCATTACAGGCCGATGTCGATCCCACACTGCTCAAAGGCGAAGGTGATGGCCGGGTTAACATATTGATGCTCGGCGTCGGCGGGGCGGGCCATGATGGCGGCGACCTGACGGATACGATCATGATCGCGAGTGTCGACCCTGTTAATAATCAGGCAGTCTTATTTAGCATCCCACGCGACCTGTGGGTGAAGATGCCAAACAACTACATTAGTAATTATCAAAAGATCAACGCTGCCTACGAAAGCGGTAAGTACAAATACCTCGGTAAAAATGATATCAGTAATGCCAACACCAAGGCGATACAGGCCGGCTTTGACGCCGCCGACAGTACGATAGAACGGGTGATGGGCGTGCCGATCCACTACAACGTGCTGGTTGACTTCCAGGCTTTCCGCCAGGCGATCGATACTGTTGGCGGTATTACGATTAATGCCCCAGAGCAGCTCTATGATCCAACAATGGCCTGGGAAAATGACCACAGCCCGATTATTGCCAAGATTGGTATTAATAACTTCGACGGCAAACATGCTCTGAACTATGTCCGTTCCCGCGAGACCAGTTCGGATTTTGCCCGCAGCCAGCGCCAACGTGCTGTGATGTTAGCCCTGAAGGATAAAGTGACAAACCTCGGCGTACTGGCCAATCCGGTCAAGATCTCCAGCTTGCTCAATGACTTTGGCGATAACGTTAAGACCGATATTAGCCTGAGTGATATGCAGCGGATGGTGGCTATTATGAAAAAAATTCCGAGCAGCCAGATCCAATCTGTCGGGCTAACTGATGGTGGCAACAACTTCCTGACTACCGGGAACATGAACGGTCTGTCGATTGTGCAGCCGCGCGCTGGACTCGAGGATTATACAGCCATCCAGGCCTTCATCCGCTCAAAACTTAAGGATGGCTATATTACACAGGAAAACGCAAACGTGACTATCTTGAACGGCACTGTGACGCCTGGCCTTGCTACTGATAAGGCGACCGAGCTGAAGACGTATGGCTATAACATTGGCACGGTCGACAATGCGCCAACGCCCGATTATGATACGACTCAGATCATTGATCTGAGCCACGGCAATAAGAAATATACGCTTAACTACCTCAAGCAGCGCTACAGTGTAACCACCACGACCACTACTTTACCGACTGGGATTGTACAAGGTACCGCTGACATTGTTATAATACTAGGCCAGGATGCAACCCTCACGAACCAAAATTAGAATCCGCGATAAACTCAAGCCGGCTACCGGCATTGCGCCTGTTCTGCACGTCTTACTTCGGCTGGCATTACCACTACTGATCTTCATCTTGTCGAGCCTGAGTATCGGTATTTGGCTGCCACTTTTGGTAGTCCTTCTCAGCAAGTGGCGTATCTTTGCGGTTCGACCACGCTTCTGGCCGGCAAATATCCGTGCCAATTCGATTGATATTATGTTCGGTGTCTCGATCGTTATCTTTATGGCACATACCGACAGCTTGCTGGTACGGCTTATTTTGGCAGCCCTCTACGCAATCTGGCTGCTGTTCTTTAAACCACGCTCCAATATCTTCGCCGTCTCGTTGCAGGCCGGGATTGGCCAATTCGTCGCGCTGATGGCCCTGTTCATAGCCATACCAGACGGATCGCTGCTGGTGCTGGTGGTCGCTGTCGGCCTCATCTGCTATTTTGCAGCCCGGCACTTCTTTGATAGCTACAATGAGCCCTATGCCCGGATGCTATCGTATTTGTGGGGTTATTTTGGCGCATCATTGATGTGGGTATTGAGCCATCTTTTGATTGTTTACCCCAAACCAGACGGGATTATGACTCAGCCGACGATCTTTCTGTCGATCATCGGCTACACCTTGGGCGCGATTTATTACCTGGAACACTTCGATAAGTTATCGATCACCATTCGCCGTGAGCTGCTGTATTTGTGCGGTGGGGCGACGGTGATATTACTCATCTCCCTCTTGTATGAGGGCATGCATTTAATTGTTTAGCGTCG
>DHXQ01000024.1:5794-10144 GCA_002413755.1 Candidatus Saccharibacteria bacterium UBA5152
ATTGTCGCTATAATAAGGCTTATAGTAAGTGTAAACGGGTGGGCACAGTTACGCTGTATTTATGGCAGGCTGTGTGCGACGCGACTAAATGGAGGATGTAAGCTATGGCCGACGAGCCAGATAAAACTACCGCAACGGATAAATCGACAGATGCGCCAGGGCGCGCCACTCCTCCATCAACAGTTTCATCTCGCTTTAGTAGCTCGGCACCGCGATCCCTGATCCAGGAAAGCCGCCGCCGTTTCAAGCTGTTGGTCGTTACCTTTGGCTTAATGCTCAGTATTGCTGCCGGTTTCGCTGGCGGCTGGGTTGGTGCCAATGGCCGCGACACAGCGTCCCTCAACAACACAACCAGTACCGCCACCCAGCAGAAGCTGGCCGCCAGCGAAAGCCAGCTGATCGCTTCAATTGCCAAAAAGGTCGGCCCGAGCGTGGTGTCGGTTGATGTCGTCACCGAATCGGCGGCGTCGCAACAGCCGACTGATCTCTTCGGCTTCGGCGGCGCAACCCAGCAGCCGCAGTCCCAGGAAGCCGCCGGTACGGGTATCGTCATCTCATCTGACGGTCTGATCGTGACCAACCGCCACGTTGTTCCAGCCGGCACAACCAGTGTTAGCGTAACCCTATCAGATGGCACGGAGTTTGATAATGTCAAAGTTATCGGCCGCACCAGCGAAAACGATAGCCTGGACGTCGCATTCTTAAAAATCAGTGACCTGAAAGGTCATAAGCTGACACCCGCCGAGATTGGAGACTCGGGCAACGTCCAGGTAGGCGACCTGGTGGTCGCCATCGGTAACGCCCTGGGTCAGTTCAACAACACCGTCACTTCCGGCATTATCTCCGGCTTCGGCCGCTCGGTGCAGGCCGGTGACCAAAGTGGCAATTCTGTCGAAAATCTTAACGACTTGTTCCAGACAGACGCTGCGATTAACGAGGGTAACTCCGGCGGTCCGCTGGTGAATAGTGCCGGCCAAGTGATCGGCATCAATACCGCCGTATCTGGCCAGGGACAGAACATCGGCTTCGCTATCCCGATCAATGATGTCAACGGACTGATCAAACAAGTCCTCAAAACTGGCAAATTCGAGCGCTCCTACCTCGGCGTGCGCTATATCCCGCTGACGGCCGCCATCGCCAAGCAACTTAACCTCAAGCAGACAGAGGGTGCATACGTCCAGCCCGCACCTGACGGCGCTGACTCATCGGTCATTGCCGGCAGCCCAGCCGAGAAGGCCGGGATCAAAGATGGTGATATCATAACTGCCGTTGATGGCACCAAGATTGACCAGGAGCACAGCCTGACATCCTTGGTTGGCCGCAAAGCTGTTGGCGATAACGTCAAACTGACTGTACTCCGCGATGGTAAGTCGATTACTCTGACAGCTACGGTCGGTGCTGCCCCCGCCAGCTAGCTGGATCTGGCTCACTTAGCTCGGGTGGAAGACTTGAATAAAATCGTCACGTTGCATGAGTACATAACCATGCGCTGTGGCGATTTTTGTGAGTTCGGAATGCTGCTCAGGCAATGTTTCTGTGATGATGTAGCGGGGCCGCCGTGATAGATCATCAAGCTGTGCGAACAGCGTGCGATAGAGGTCGAGACCATCCACTCCACCGTACAGCGCTAGCCGCGGCTCATGATTTGCCGCGCGGTTAACAGGGTACTCATCGGGCACATAGGGCAGGTTGCACAATAGGGCAAAAATCGGTGCGCTGCTCGTAATAGTTGTGTTCAAGAGCGGTTCAAGCAAGTTACCGGCCAGGAATCGGACGTCCGCCTGGTGACGTTTGGCATTCCGTTTGGCGACTTCCAGGCAGGCTGGATCGATGTCGATACCGACAACCTGAAACCTGCCGTTGGCATGTAGCTCACATGCTGCAGTGATCACTAGTGCGCCAGATCCGGTGCCGATGTCAACGATCAGGCCAGTGGCCGGGCTGGCCGCGGCCAGTCTGAGGAGTTGGTCGATAATTGTCTCGGACTCTGGCCGCGGCTCGAGGACGTGCCGATCGACGTAAAACTCCCGGCCATAGAATTCGCTGTGTCCACGGATGTAGGCCAGTGGTTCATGCGCGGCGCGGCGCTGCAGCTGCTCGGTTAACTGCGCCAGCTGTGTCTCGGTAAGTTTGGTCTCGGGATGGGCCAGCAGCAGCGCCCGGTCACGCTGCAAACAGTCTTCGAGCAGAATAAGGGCATCTAAGCGTGCCGTTGGCACATCGGTGGCGGCTAGTTGGTCCTGGGCGGCAGTCAGCCAGGTTTCAATTGTCATTGCAGGCAAAGCTCGCTGCCTTATTCTTCCTGGGTGATCAGTTCGTGTTCGTAAGCCTGGAGTTTTTCGATCAGGTCATCGATGTCACCGGTGAGGGCGCCTGGGATGTTACTGCGGCTGTAGCCGACACGGTGGTCGGTAATGCGGTCCTGGGGGAAGTTGTAGGTGCGGATCTTCTCGGAGCGGTCACCGGAGCCGATCAGCTTGTTGCGGGCATCAGACTCCGCTGCGCGTTCTTCTTCGAGCTTGAGAGCCAGCAGGCGCGAGCGCAGGACACTCATGGCCTTGGCCTTGTTCTTGATCTGGGACTTTTCGTCCTGGTTACTGACGACCATGCCGGAGGGCAGGTGAGTAATACGTACTGCGGAGTCGGTAGTGTTAACTGATTGGCCGCCGTGGCCGCCGGAGCGGTAGACGTCGATGCGCAGGTCCTGGTCGCGGATTTCGATGTCGGTTTCTTCGGCCTCAGGGAGCACGGCCACGGTGACGGTGCTGGTATGGATGCGGCCCTGGCTCTCGGTGGTCGGGACGCGCTGGACACGGTGAACGCCGGCTTCAAACTTGAGGAGCTTGTAGGCTTCGACGCCCCGGACGGCGTAGGTGATTTCTTTGTAGCCGCCGACTTCGTTGGGTGATTCGCTGATCAACTCGATCTTGAAGCCGTGGATTTCGGCCCAGCGGGCGTACATCCGGTAGAGCTCGCCGGCAAACAGGCTGGATTCGTCACCACCGGCGGCAGCGCGGATTTCCATGATGACGTCGCGCTCATCATTCGGATCCTTCGGGATCAGGGCTTCGTTGAGTGCCGCCTCGTTGGCTTCGATTTTGGCGGCTACTTCGGCCAGTTCAGTCTCAGCGATCTCTTTCATGTCGGCGTCGCCGGAATTCTGCAGCTCGCGGGCTTGTGATAATTTGTCGGTGAGGTCCCGTTTGTCATTAAAAAGTGTGACAATTCGCTCGGCTTCGGCTCTCCGTTTGGCGAGCTTTGGGTAATTTTTGTCACTATAAATCGTAGGATCGGTTAACTTTTCAGTCAGTTCGGCCAGTTCTGCGCGGTAGGTTTGTTCTTTGTGCTCCATATCTAGTCTATTTTATATCTTTTCAGTCAGTTCTAAAACAGTGGTCGGGTCAGTACGCCTATTACACATCTTGTGCGGGCTGGGTTTTGGACATACGCTGAGCCATAGTGGCGACGGCAACCTGTAACTCCATGGTTTTATCCTGCAGGGCAGGTAATGCCTTATCGTCATAGATATTTTGTAATACGATGATCAGCGTTTCGAGCTCAGCAGCTGTTTGGCGAGCCAGCGCGAGGGCTGTTATAAAGCCTTGCTTACCGGCTTTGCTGCCCCGAGCGAGGGTGGTCGGAATAGTAATGGCGGCTTCTTGCAACTGGGTAACAGCGGCCAGCTTTTGGGCGTTCGGGAGTTCGAGGCTGACTTGGCAGATTTCGATGGCCAATTGGACGGATCGTTGCCAGAGCGGCATATCCTTGAATGACTGAGTCTGGGGCATGCTTCCACTATACCGTACGTAGCGGGCAATCGAAATTGCTCATGGTAATTGTAGGCTCATGACAATTGGTATGTCGGTTATAAAAAACTACCTCCGGGGAGGTAGTTTGGGTGAGCCAGGGTGTGAATTATTTGCTGGCGTTAACTTGGTCGGCAGCTTTGGCAGCCTTGGTGGCGGCCCGCTTAGCGACCTTTTGGGCGGCAGCAGCGCGGCGTTCTTTGCCGGCGGCACCAGCAGCAGCGCGGGCTTTGAACTTATCGACGCGGCCTTCGATGTCGACAATGCGCTCTTCGCCTGTAAAGTAGGGGTGTGAAGTGCGGGAAATGTGGATTTTTACCAGAGGGTATTCGGTACCGTCAATTGTAATTGTGTCTTCAGCAGCCACGGTTGAGCGGGTAATGAATTTGTCGCCGTTGTTAAGGTCTTGAAAGACCACTTGGCGGTAGTTCTTAGGGTGTAGTGCTTTTTTCATAGTCCATGAGATAGTACCACATCTGTTACTGAGCCGTCAACACCCCGGCGGTAACGCCGGCTACTTACATTAGCCGGCGTGGTGCGGAGG
>DHXQ01000035.1 GCA_002413755.1 Candidatus Saccharibacteria bacterium UBA5152
TCCGTGCTCTTGACACCGATGCTCTATACACCTTATGTCAAGACTACTGGCCAACAGAGGCGGCGGAATACGACGACAACTACCGCAAAAATGTCCTAAAGCTCGTGCAGGAACGCCTCAAATACCTAGCTGAATTACCGGAACTGACGATATTTTTCTTCAAAGATTTACCGGTCAATCCCGAGTTGATTAGCGGTAATAAACAGCTCAAAAAGTTCACCCCCGAAGAGTTGAAGGGCTGGCTGACGACCGCGCGCGATTCACTCGCCGCTAGCGACTTCAGTGTCGACGACCTAACCGCCAGGCTCAACGATCTCCTCGAAACCACCGGCCAAAAGCCCGGCGTCCTGTTCAGCCTGATCCGGATTGCCAGCACGCAGGCTCAATCCAGCCCCGGCCTGGCCGACAGCCTGACTGTTCTCGGCAAAGACCGCAGCCTGGCGCGCATCGACGCCCAGCTAGCAGCGCTCTAAATATTGTAGTAATTCATCCTTTTGGACCCATATCATTTCAGGATATGGGCTCCTCGTCGGAACATGATTGCGAGTAAACTCGCATCACATTCCTGCCTCGGAACTCATCAGTACGAATACACATTCGTATTTACTACATGGGGTGGGGCTGCTCGGTCGGGGAGAGGTGGTGTCAGCTGGATGCCAACGTCACTTCTCACCCGACGCGAGCAGCCACCCCACGGGGCCCTATCTTTCGTCTTACGCCAAACCTTGTACCACGACGATCGTCATGAACAGCGTCCAGAAAACTGTCCCGACAATGAGTGTCGCCTTAGCGAAGAAGGCCGTCAGCATCGATGTCCAGTGATTGTTGTAGGCAAGCCTGACACACAATGTCGACATCAGAAGTATTCCGCAGACCGGCATAAGCCAGAAGATCGGCACGCAGAAATACTCCATGAATGGCACTACGTAGGTATTGACCGAGGCTATGTAGCTCCCCTTGAAGTCCACACCTGTCTTCAGCATCGGCAGACTTAAGTAGAATCGCGCAACCCAGTAGCCAGACACCGAGAACACGGACAGCGACATCAGCGTTCCAACAATAGTCTGGAATGCTATATGCCCGGCAGTACACATCAGGCTGTTGGCCCGAGTCAGCACCGACGTCCGAGACACTTCCTTCAGAAGAGCCTTGCAGAGAGTGTAGTGCTCGACTTTCTCGCCCCATTGGACAATGGGGTAGAGATGTGGCTTGTTCGACTCGTCTTCGTAGGCGTACAGCGCCATGAAGCCCAGCTTTTCGTCACCAGACCAGATCTGGACCGATGAATCATCGAATCCGGTCATTCGGAAGAATGCGAGCAGGATTTCTGCCGCTTCGGGTGTCATGGGCTCGGCCAACGGTGTAGCGATCCACGAATCCTGACTCGGATACGGGCTGATGTAACCGTCGACCTCCCTGAGAAACAATGTGCGGGTTGCCCGGATGACCAGTGCGCCGGCCTCGAAATCCGTGCACTCATTGGCAATGCCGGCGAGAGCGGCTCTGATACGTGCCACTTCCTGACGCCTTTCGAGCTCCCGGACGGGGCCGATGAAGCCTCCTGCTTCGAGCTTGGCAATTCCGTCTTCAGCCGATGTGTCGACGTTGAGGAACGCTTCGTCAGCCGCTTGCTTCTTCAGGATCTCAGGCCGAGCATCGAACTCTTCGTCAGGGACAACAAGAAGATTGATGGTAATCATGATTCTGCCTCCGTTTGGACGGGCGAATGAGGGGTGGGTAAGACTATGACCGACAGGTACGTACAGAACGTATGCATGATACATTTGTAACAGAAGATATTATACAATTTTATGAGCTAGATTGTCAATCTTAGGTCATGCTTATTGACCCTGTTACACGAACTTCAGTTTCAAGCCCTGACGATTACTTGTTACAATAGTGCTAATGATAAAACAAAGAGGGATTCTCTATAACGTGGGGCCAAATTAGATGATTGAAGATTTCAAGAAGCCAGAGCCTAAGCCGCGAGTGACACTCGACTCATCCGAAGAACAGGCGAGTGCCCAGCCCGCATTCCGCACGCCCGAAGAGGTCGCCGGATCTGGTAACACGTTTGGATCGGCGCCATACAGCGCTGAGCCGCCCGCACCGACTGCTCTCGACGACGCTGACGGCGATCACACGCTACCCGAGCACGCTGACGGCGGCAAACGGGGAAAGGGACCGGGCAAGACCGTCCGCTTATTCGGTAAATGGCCCGTATCCCGCAAGAAACTTATCATCATTATTATTCTGATCGTTGTCCTGCTGGCGGGGGGCGCGACAGCCTACGCCCTGACACGCAAATCGGCACCCGCACCCATCAAGAAACCCGTCGTCAAAGCTGCAGTCGTCGCGCCCCCCGCGCCCAAGCCCATCACATCGCCCCTGACAGGCAACACTGTCACTGCCGACCAGAGTAAGTATCCCGTTATCGGTGCCATGATCGAAAACAGCTCCGACGCCCGCCCGCAATCCGGGCTCAAGGACGCCGGCGTGGTCTACGAAGCCATCGCAGAAGCCGGCATTACCCGCTTCTTGGCACTCTATCAGGAAGCCCGGCCCGGCAATATCGGTCCGATCCGTAGTTCCCGCCCGTATTACCTCGACTGGGCAATGAGCGTTGATGCCAGCTACGCCCACGTTGGTGGCAGCCCGGACGCACTGGCGCGCATCAAATCGATCAACGTCAAAGACATGGACCAGTTCTTTAACCCGTCCGCTTATCACCGCATCACCACTCGGTATGCTCCGCACAATGTCTACACCAGTGTCCAACAGTTGGTCGACCTGGCGGCCAGCAAAGGCTGGACCAGCAGTAGCTTCACACCGTTTACCCGCAAAGCCGATATGCCATACAAAACTCCAGAAACCACCACCACGACCGTCAACGGCAAACCAGTCACGACCCCAAAGGTCGGTAGCGAAACCCGCCCGCCCGCCAACAGTATCGATTTCTCTATCTCCAGCGAATTCTATAGCGTCCACTATGATTACGACGCTGCCACCAACCTCTACAAGCGCAACGAGGGCGGGGCACCGCACATGGACGCCGACAGTAACACCCAGCTAACACCCAAAGTCGTCATCGCCCTGGTCATGCCATACAGCCTGATGTCCGACGGCTACCACTCACAATACAACACCCAGGGTTCGGGCAAGATGTACGTCTTCCAGGATGGCACCATCACCACTGGCACCTGGACAAAGGGCGAACCGCAGAGCCAATTCGAATTCAAGACTGATGCCGGTAAACCTATCGCCCTGGACGCCGGCCAAACCTGGATCTCTGTCGTTGCCGATGCGGGCAAAGTCACCTACAAATAGCGTCATCCAATCCGTCTCAATATTGATAAATATTGACAAAAGTGATATAATAATCTCGTTTTGTTGAGCACTACAAAGAAATTTGCAGCTGTCTCCAGGTACCTTAACCGTGGCAACCCGCCACCAACTGACCCGAAGGAGCTTCCGTGGGTGCTGCATTGCACGTCTTCGACTGGCTCTGCCTGTGGGTAGCGTTCGTCGGCTCATTGTTCACCAGCCGCCAGGCCATCCGATGGTTCATTATGGGCGGCGAGATCGCATTGTCCAGACTGGTCCTTGGCATCCTGCTGCCGATCATCTGCGCCTGGATTCCGCCGACCACCTACGCCCACCCACCAGTGGAAATGTTCGTCGCGTACTTCGTTGCGGTGATCCTGCTGTATATCTACCTCGCGGGGCGCGCAGTATTCTTCGGCCTACGCTGGCTGATAGGCGCCCGGCGCTACCCGCGCACACTGAAAAGCGCGCACCGAGACCGCCCGACCAAGGGCGAGGAAGTGTGACGTACAGCTCAACAAGACGAGGCCACGCGGTATGGCTACAGTGCCAGTTTCGCTCCGGCGAGACCAAGCACCTACCGCAAAACCCTGACCCCACTCACTCACGTGAGTTTCGCGCAAGCGATTAAGGACAAGTCAGGGTATTTTCATGCCCGCACATTTTAGCCCGCACATTTATCTCGTACACACTAGTAGCTTCTGCATACAACGAAACAGCTCCCAACTATCTTTTTTGTACTCATAACTGAACAATTTCCAGAGCACTTCGGCGTCGTCATAGGCGCGATGGCGGTTGGCGACTGTGACGCCCATCCGTTCAATAACTTTATCCAATCCGTGACGGGCCTGATCAGGATATAACCTTCGGTCGAGCCGAACTGAACACAGCCGATCCATGTTAAATGACCGGCCCGTGCGTGCGAATTCCTGCTTGATAAAACCATAATCAAATTGCACCGAGTGGGCCACAAAAATAGCGCCGTCGAACATATCTTCCAGCTCATCCGCAATGTCCGCAAAGGTTGGCTGGTGCGCCACCATCCGGTTGGAAATGCCCGTTAACTTAGTGATGAAGTAGGGGATCGGTTGCTCGGGATCGAGCAGCTGGCTGAAACGGCGGGTGATCTCGCCGTTCTCGACGCGTAGGGCGCCGATCTCAGTAATCCGCGAATCGCGGGCGCTGCCGCCAGTGGTTTCGATGTCAATAAACACGAAGGGCCGGTGATTGAATGTTGTCTGTGTCATAAGTATTCCTTTCTACGCTCGCTTCAGCAATAAGTCAAAATATTCCGTGCCGCCAAAGGGTATTTTCTGTTTGACGTGCTTGGTACCGGTCAGGGTATCGGCCGAATGGACGGTAAATGAGCCGTAGAAGTCATTAATGCCGTCGGTAGCCCGGGTCAGGTCATCGAGCTTGACGGCGTCCTCCAGCATGCTCAGCTGACCGCGGGTCGACGGCGTCAGCTGGTACAGATAGATGCCGATGATCTGGACCTTCATGTGCGCCGGGCGCTTGTCGAAGAGCAGCGCTACCTGGGCCCAGATATCTCGATCGCTATAGATCGTCGTCTTGAGCATCTGCTTGGCGCGCCAGCCGCCGCCAGCGCTGAAACCCATCCAGACGCAGATGCCGCGAGCCTCGACGCCGCGGTAGCGCAGCTTCGTGCCGACGGTTTCAGTCAGGTAATGCATGCAGGAGCGCAGGTAATCGTCGTTCTCCGACGGCGCGCGCACCACCCATTGCCGGCCAACCATGCTGATGTGCGTGGTATAGTCATCGACTTCGAAGCCGCGCAGCCGTTCGTGCCAGTGCAGGCCATTGATGCTCTGAAACACTTGTTTGCGCAGCAGGTCGTCAGGAGCTGCCAAAAAGTCCAGTGGTGTCCGGATGCCGTACATCCGCAAGCGAGTGCCGTAGCCGTCGGCGATGCCGCTGAGATCCTGCAGGTCCATACCGCGGTAGGTATCCACCAGGTTCGTGTGGTCAAGTACATCCAGCCCGTCGGGCTTGTGCAGCCCGGCCGCCGTCTTGGCCAGAAAGCGGTTGGTACCGATACCGATGTTGGTACGCATCCATTTGCCAACATCCTGTTTCATGCGCCGCTTGATCTCCGTGCCGATATCTGCCAGCGAGCGGTTATTGACCAGCCGGGTGTCGTGAAAATCAATCACACCCTCGTCGATACTCTTCATCTTAAAATTGGGTGAGTAGGACTTCATGATCCGCATCAGATTTTGGTACATGAAGGTATATTTGGACGGGTCAGTCTCGAGGATAATGAACTCCGGACAGATCTCCATGGCTTCGCTCTTGCGCATGCCAACTTTGATCCCCAGCGCCTTGGCCTCGTAACTAGCGGCGATCACGCAGCACTGCGGGCTGACGCGGTTGGTGACGCCCATTGGGCGGCCACGCAGATTGGGCCAGGCTTGCTGCTCAGCGCTGGCAAAGGCCGAATTGAGGTCAATATGCATCACTTGGGGTGACTCAGTATTCAGGCGGTAGGTCTTCCAGTCCGGCCAGGCAGCGCTGGGCGGGGCAGTCCGGGCATCCGCTCGCGTCGGGTGAGCCGCTGGGCCAGTGACCGGAGTTGATGCCACGGGGGCGGCTATGTCCGCCAGGGACATCATCGGGCGGCTCATGCCGCTACCTCGTCATCAAAGTTATCAAACACCTCGATAACGCTGACCAGCGTCCAGGTCAGCATCTCCGCATCGAACTCGATGCGGTAATTATTACTACCGTCGCTCACGTGAAAGACGTGGATCATCCGCTTGCCCTGGGTCGTCGGGTGGCGCAGTGCCAGCTCGATCAATTCAATGTCACGCGTGCCCCAGCGCATCCGCACCGGCACGCACAGTGAGCTGATATCGCCGTAGCGCCGAAAGACGACGACAATATCAACACGCTCATTTATCTCTATAGTTGGGTTCATACATAACCTCACAATCACCAGTTAAATAACAGGGGTGAACGGGTTTTGATTGTGAGAGCTACCTGCGTCTGCTACCCAGGGGTAGGTTTCGATCTCGGCAACCGTTCATCGCGTCGATCTAACAGGGAACTAATGTGTATGAAGCCCATGGGTGGAAAGGTTTGCCAGACTCATTGTTGCGAGCCAGCGTCGCCAGTACTCATGTTGCTACCTCTTATTATACAAGGGCGGTCAATAGACGCCCCTAATCCATGACTCGGTTTTTTGTGCGCACATTGTGGCCACAAAAAACCGAGTCATGCCATGGATGCCTAACAGGCATTATCGGGCTCTGCTACAATGAATTCATGAAAATAACCATGCAGCCGGCAATCAGCCTCGATGGCTACATCGCACTGCCTGGCGGCGATAGCTCGTCGTGGGTCAATCCGGCAGACGAAGAGAGATACAATCAAGAAGTTGAGCGCTGCGGCTGCGTGCTCGTTGGCCGGACAACGTACCAGGAATATAAAGATGGCTTCGATAGTTACAAGAATGTAACTATATTTGTCTGCACAAATAACGAAGCATACACCGATACTGATACTGTGAAATACGTGAAGGGCAATGCCAGCGAAATCATCGATAGCATCAAGAACAATTACGACTTCAGCGAGCTGGTTGTCTGCGGTGGCGGCGAAGTTAATGGCATGCTGGCAGAAGCCAGTCTTATAGATGAGCTCGTCGTCAGCATACAGCCAGTAGTGCTTGGGCAAGGCATACCGTTGTTTGGCAGTTTTAAACCAGCTCTGAAACTGAAATTAATATCAGTGAATCAGGATATCGAAGGGGTCACCCAGAACCACTACCAAGTTATAAAATAAAAGAGTGATAACATTGCACATTGCATTTATTATGTTATAATCAGTGAACAATGGTAACTCAAGCCAACCAGCCGGAGGCAGTACCGGACATTGACGCAGAATTCTCAGATCAAGAGGCTTTTTTGGGCCTGTTGAGTGGCGTAGCTAATCACGAGGCAAAGCTAGCCGTCTCGGCAATCATCCTTCACAACCCTAGCGTTTGGTTTAGCGCCAGCGCATTACACCGGGAAGTCATGGGAAGACAGGGCGAGCATTATGGCTGGAAAATGGCAACGCGCGGACCGGTTGGATATTGCGAAGCGAGCTTGGCACCGATTGGACTGGTAGCGCGAGGGCAAACCGCCGACGGGCCACGCCAGCTCACCGCCTACAAAGCCAACGACGAAAGACCGGATGTGGTTGAGCTTGGTCACGCAATGAGCGGGGCACTGCTCGACTGGAGTTTGGAGTTTCCAGACATATCGCTCCAACAGATCTTAGGCGTAACAGCCAAGAAAGGCCCGTTTCGTACGCCTGAGGTACGCTACAACCTGTACCGAGCACTCGTGGAACACCCGCGCGGTGACGCATCTGTTGTCAACGTCGTTGATAGCCTGGGCAGCCGGGGGATTGATACGTTCACCTCGTACCAGAATGTCGAGGCATTGACCGACAAGGATATCTTACAGGCCCATACGCTTGATATTGCGACCGATATGACACTGGAAATAGTCGATCCGATACCGCGACATGACAAATTCCAAGCTAACAATTTAAATGCTGAGACGGTGGTGGTCTACGGCGCTCTGCAGGCGCTATGGCAACAAGGCAAGAGGCAGATTGGGTTTGATGAGCTGGTTACAGAATCGCGAGTTATCAGCCCAGATATTGACGTTGCGAAGCTACGCCAGGCCTGGTCGAGCGGTGCAAGTAAAAAGTCTGAGAATATGCCCGGACTTAGACTTGCGACGCGGTCGATCGAGGATCCCCGGCAAAAATCGACGCTGGCAATTAATCCATCCTACGAGGAAGCAATATTGGAACTCGTCGTTCGTCTCGATGATATAGCCCAAGCCGCGCCGGATGCCATACAACGTTATATATCAACAGCAACCGCTATCATAAACGATCAGCCTGCGGTGTCCAAATTGTTTGCCAAGGCAAAAGCATTCTCATCAACCTTTGCTGGTCAAAATGAGGCACCCGGGGCGGTCGAGCAGAGAGTTGCTTCGCTGTTCACTGGGCACGGCAGTATGTCCGTGAAGCAGGTTACTGAAGCGTTAGCTCAGTTGGGTAAGCCGCTGAGCAGAGGCTCGGTAATCCGCTATCTTGGGCAGTTGACAGACAAAGACGCGCTAACAGTCAGCACTGAACGTCCAGCTCCCTCGCGCCGCCGCCGCATCCAATACTTCTCCCTACCACAAGAATCGTAACAAACTTATTGCTGGCTCTTCTTCGCCGCATCCAACAGAATAGTGCCGCCACGCTCTTTCCAGCGGTCGAAGGTGGGGCTGGTCTTGGAGACGCGCTCGCGGTACATGTTGAAGGCGTCGCGTGAATAGATAACTGGTTGGGTGTCACGTAGACCTTCGCCTTTTTCTAGGGCATTGGCGGTACCGGGGCCGCCGTTGTAGCCAGCAGCGACAAGTTCGACAGTCCGCAGGAAGTCAGGCCCTTGTTGCATGGTGCCGAATTGGTCGCGCAGCATCGCTAGGTAGGCAGTGCCGAATTCGATGTTGGTGTTCGGGTCGGATAGGTCGTACTTGGTGACTGGCTTTTTGAGATACATCTTGGCGATGTCGCCAGCGGTCAGAGGGGTGAGTTGCATCAGGCCGACGGCGCCGGCTCCGCTCTTGGCTTTGGCGTCGCCACCGGATTCCATGGTCATCAGAATGGCGATCAGGTTAGGGTCGATGTCGTACTTCTTGGCATAGGTGTTGATCGGCGTGTCCCAATGCTTGACGGTCGACGGCAGCCAAGCCGCCGTAACACCAGCGTCAGTGTAGGGAAGTGGGGTCTTTGAATTATTGATTAGCATAATGGCTCCGATGATAAGCAGGGCTATGACCGCACCGATTATCGCCAGGACATAATCCCGCATGGAAAGGGTGAGCCTGTCGGACAGTGAGCGGCCAGTAGATGGTGACATGCCTATATAATAACAGGGATGTCAAATTGTTGGTATCCGGGCTGTCGCGTCAGATGTGGAAATAATGTCTAAAATAAGTTAAAATATGTAAAAATATGAACAAGAAAATGATTGCTCTATCAGCATTAGTTGCCCTGGCCGTAGCTGCTGCAGTCATCCTGGTAATTCACAGCAAGTCCGCCGACAGTGCCAAAACCACTACCAAGCCAGCGGCTTGGAAAGACCACACAATCAGCGGCGGCAAGATACATTTTTCGTTTCCGGCCGACTGGAGCATGGCCGACCAGCTATCAACGGCTAAAGGTCCGCCGCACCGCAGGGTCATTCTGTACTCGGCAGATCACACGACAACAATGTATATCGATGACGGATTCTCGCGGACCACCACGCCAGCAGCGCTCCCGCTGCTCAAAACTGAGAAGATTAGCCTACTGAAGGGTGACTATTACCTAGCATTCGGCCAGGCCAAGGATCAAGGTGGTGCAAAACGCGTGTTTTCCAGAATTATTAGCGACCCGACGGACATCAATTCGCTGCTGCCATCACCCGATGTGTCGGATACCTACAACGGCGCCCACTACGTAACGCCGCTGATCGACATCAACCTCAACAGCACGCAGGACCACGGCAGCGTCGAATCGCTTGAGAAGACCGAAGCTTTCAAAATCGCCGTCAAAATCATGCAAACCCTGGACTACTAATCTGACCTGAGGCTACGCATCGGTCGACATACGATAATTATTATGACATAATACAATTATGAGTAGCCTCATACTTCCGCCGGAAGGTATTACCATAACAGCCGTTGACGCACCTACATACGGAGATATCTATCATATTCAGCACGCCAACGGAGCTATCGAAGCGAGCTACTATCAAGCGAGCCGTCTATACGAAGTTCATAGCCTCGATGTCGATCCAGATAAACGCCGGCTGGGCATCGGCACGCTGCTACTGAGGACCGGCCGAGACCATGCACAGATACTGGGGGCCAGCTGCATAACCGCCAGCATCATCTCCCGAGAATGCCTGCAGGTCATGGAGAACGTATTTGGGCCGGACGGTATTACCGTATTCTTGAGGGGCGAATTCGCGGCTGACGACGAAAATTATTCTCTGGTTAGCCCAACGTCTGCCGTCCTTAGGGCGAGGCTCTAGCGCCATGTCGATCGTAAGCCCGCTTGTTGCTAGGTACCCGATCATCTCCGACCAGATCAAGCGCCCAGCGCTGGAAGTGGTACTCGGTGAACTCGAAAGGGTCCTGGCCGCCGGCACGCCAGGCGACGTTGTGGAGTTCGGCTGCTACATCGGTACCACTAGCTTGTTCGTGCGACGCCTGCTCGCCACCTATAAATCCGCGGCAGTCTTTCATGTTTACGACTCGTTTGTCGGCTTGCCGCCGAAGGCACGGCAGGACATCACCCCAGTCGGGGCCGATTTCAAGGCCGGCGAACTGAGCGTCAGCAAGAAGCAGCTGCAAAACGAATTTCAAAAGGCCCATCTGCGACCACCAATTATTCATAAGGACTGGTTCAGCGACCTCGGGGCGGGGGACGTGCCTGACCAGATCGCTTACGCCTTCCT
>DHXQ01000017.1 GCA_002413755.1 Candidatus Saccharibacteria bacterium UBA5152
CAACCGATTGGCTTGTCAGCGCAGTCGAATAGCTGGTCTGAATGTCGTTGACATTATTCACATTTGACAAGTTGTATGTGCCATCAGCGTTGAGCTCGATGAGATATCCGTGTGAGTCGTTCGCGCTTGAGCTGCGCTGCGGTATGTAGGCTGCTGTGCGCGTCGTCGGCGTTTGCGTACAGGCATTTGCCTGCGAGGCCAGGGAAGCTGTCGATGCAACTGATGTGAAGGCGGTCTTTTTGATAGTGCAGAGGGCGCTGGCTACCTGGTTGAAATCAACTGCTGTCGTCGGATATAGCCAAGACGATTTATCACGCGTCGCGCAGTCAACTGGCACCGTCACCGACGGATCGCACCAGACGCCCGGATGGCTGGTCGAACCATTGCCACCGAGGGCGGTTGACGGGACATAGGTTGAGTTAGCGCTAGAGACGGTGTCATTGCTCGAGCCGTCCATTCGGACACCGACATTGGAATGCACTGGCCCGTCAACCGTTTCGGTATTACCGAACCACAGCGCCGAGTCGGACACCACGGCGTAGCTGGCAAACGAGGTTGCGCCGATCTGCGCCTGCACCGTTCGGGTGATGTTGCTGTTGTTGATCTTTCCGATCACCCGAATATTGGCGATGGTTGAGCCAGTTCCCTGCGGTTTGATCCACAGCGTGAAGGTGCCCTGGTTGACAGCATTGTCATCAATATAATTGTGGACGTACGGGCCATAGCCGAGCGTCGGGTCGGGCGTGGCTGGCGTCGTGCCACCATCTTTGTAATCGATGCCATTGTGGCTGAGGTGCCACAGATAATAATTCAGACCGGCTTCGGCAATATTGAAAGCCTTTTGACTCTTCTCGTTGGTACCGACGATAAAGAAGTTATTGTAAATAATCATGCTGGTCGCCCCGGCAAAAATCAGCGCCGCAATGATAAACGACAGTACCGTCGGCAATATAAAGGCGTCCTGTTTCAGGCGTAATCGGGGCAATTTCATAGGTTGGACTTTCTGTTACGTAAACTGACTTGCACGAAGATGGTTTGGCTGCTGTTTTTGCTCAAATTGCCATCCGGTACGACTAGCGTCACCTTGATGCCTTTGATGGTCTTCAGGTCGCTGATTGGCAGCGTCAAGGCGGCGCCGCTGTCATCGAGGTAGGTAAAGGTATTGATCCCGGTGCCCTGGAAAAAGTTATTGATGATCGTGTAGGTATGCAGCGTACTGGGAATTTCGGTGCCGATCGGCGGATTGGAGGTCATCCGGGTGACATCGGCCAGCAGCTGAGTCTTGGCAGGGTTTTTGTAGTAACGGATGTGCGAGACATAACTGTCGCTGGGCGAGAAGTAGGCATAACAATCGATCGAGTCGGCCGTGGCCGAATTAATCCCTGTCACCCCGCGCAGCACAGTAGCAACCCGCTGCGACTGAGTGGTCAGGTCGGACAAGCCCGAGCCTTCCTTTTGCAGAGAGATGTACTGACTAAACGAGGTGTTGAAGAAGGTGTACATCGGCACGATGATAATCCCGATCATCACAATGACGATCACCAGCTCAACCAGCGTAAAACCAGCGGCGGAGTTATGGCGTGACAACGAAGCCTCCGATCAACGGTGCATCCGGCAAGGTGAGGGTATTACCGCCCGTTATGACCACCAACTGGGTGTTACCAGCCACAAGGCCCGACGACAGGTTGATAGTGCAGTTCAGCTGCACGCCGGCTGCGGCGCCGGTACAGGAAGCGGTGTAGGTATTGGCGCCCTGGAGGACTTTGACGGTGGTCGAGCAACTAGCAGCGGAAGCCGAGCAGGGAAGATTGGTGCCCTTGATGGTAAAGACGAAGCTCGACAGCGGATCACTGCCCAGGCTGATCTGGTTGGGTGTGACCGTGTTCAGCCGGGGATAGCTGGAGCTGGTCGTCATAATGAGCCGGACTTCTTGGTAGTAACTGGTCGCACCGTAGGTAAACAGCGTACTCGGTGGCGCCGCTGAGTCATAAGTCGGAACGGTGATCGGATTTAGGGTGTTGGTGCCGCCGTAGGGAACAGCCGCCGCCAGATAATAGGTCGTCCCGCCCACCGCGCAACTGGTCGACCCGGCATCGCCGCAAAATATGTAGTTCCCTGGCACCAGATTGGTCAGCGCTGCCAGCCCGGAAGCGTCGGTGGTAGGCCGGATATCCGATGGCGACAGGCCGTCGTAGTAATACGACGTGTCAGTGGTGGCGGTGTACTTTTTGTATCCACCCTTGACGTAAATCTTAGCGCTCGGCAGCGCTGCGCCGCTGGTGTTGACCGTCTCGATCACCAGGCTGTTAGCCCCCTGCAGCTTCAGCGTCAAGGTCACGGAGGAGGACTGCTGGGTCAGGATATTCTGGTTGGGGTAGGTCGGCGTCAGGCTGCCGCTTGGTACAATCGTTGTCAGCGACGAGTAATTTGTCTTGGAACCAGTAATTTTGTAGTCATAGCCCGAATCGGGCGGCAAGCCGTAAAAGATGGCAATACCATTGCTATCGGAGCTGTCCGAAGCGTTGATATTCGGTGTGATGGTTGTGTTTGTGACGGTTATGGTCGCCCCGGAGATCGGATTCCCGGCCGGATCTATGATCTTCACAAACAGCGCTCCGGTGGTGCTGGCCGTCTCCGAAACTTTGGCGGCGATCTGGGTGTCAACCTCCGCCAGACTCTTCCCTGCCGGCCCCATGACCGTCACATGCACCGACTTGTAGTCCGCCGGATTGGGATCCGGGTTGGGCGCGCC
>DHXQ01000040.1:0-5517 GCA_002413755.1 Candidatus Saccharibacteria bacterium UBA5152
CTGATTGTAACAATTTGCACTATAGGCTATTGTTAAGTTTATAAGATAAGGACAACCATCATGGGATTTTTCGGTAAGATAAAAGCTAATTTCAATCACGGCGGCGTCAAAGTCCACATCCAGGCACCGAGCTCAGTGCCAGCCAACCAAGTGATTCCGGTGACCGTCAGCATTACGGCCGACAGCTCGCAGAGTGTCAAGAGCGTCACGGCGGAGATCAAGGCTATTGCCCGCGAGCAAGGCGTCAACATCGGTCTTGGTTCCGGCATCGGCACTGGCGGCGCCGGCAATCCCCAGAATACAGCGACCTCTCAAGTCGTCGCCAAAGCCGAGAACCGCGAACCATTCACCATCGCTGCCGGCGAAACGAAAGAAGTCACGCTTGAGCTCTTCGTCAGTGGTATGGGGACCATGGGTAATTTCAATCCAGGTGGCGCCCTCGGCGGCGCACTGCAAGCGATTAGCTCAATCGCTCAGAACTTTTCGCACATGAATTTTACCTATACGGTGCACGCCTCGGCTGACGTGGAAGGGATCACGCTCGACCCAAGCGACAAGCAACCGATTCAGATTTTGCCGCCCACCGAAACGGCTGCACCAGTTCAGCCTGAGTCAGTTGTCGCCGCCACGCCGGCACCCGCTCAGCCAGAGACAATTACGCCAGCCGTGCCACCGTCCGAGCAACCTACCAATGATCGGGTTTAACCACGCCCTCGTTGGAGCCTTAATCGGCAAAGTCCTGCCCTTGCCACTGGCACTGCCAGTCGCGATTGCGTCACACTTCGTCCTGGACGCGCTGCCGCACTACGGTTTACCACACAAGCAGCGCGACATATCGAAGGTCTGGAAGCTAGTCTTCACGATTGATTTCTTTGCCACGGCAGGGCTAATTATTCCGGCGGCCGTCACACACCATTACGCGATGCTAGCCTGCGGTGTGGCGGCCGTCTTACCGGACTTCGTCTGGGTCGGAAAATTTATCAAAAATAAATCATTCGACATGAGTAATAACGGGAACTGGTACGCAAAATGGCACGCCAAGATTCAGCGCTATGAAAGACCGTGGGGCATTTGGGTCGAGCTACCCCTGGCTGCTTTACTTTTCGTCGTATTTTGCGATGCGTTACAAAACTAGCTAACGGGTTGTTGTATACTGAGCCCATGCAAAACGACTCATTCACCAATCAGGAATTCATGCTCGATGTTGGCGACGGCCACCAGCTCCACGTCGTTGACTGGGGCAACAAGGACGCCTCAGTCCCATATATACATCTACACGGTGGCCCGGGCAGCCAAGCCAAAGACAAACATAAGGCACCATTTGATCCGGCCGCGCAGCGCGTCATCTTCTTCGACCAGCGCGGCTGCGGGCTGAGCACGCCGTATGGATTGATTGAGAATAATACCACTCAGGATCTCGTCGCCGACATTTCCAAAATCGCTGATAAACTGCAAATTGAAAAGTTTAGCTTGCACGGTACATCATGGGGCTCAGCCCTAGCGTTGGCCTATGCCATCGCTCATCCGGAACGGATTGCCGCGCTCGTGATCGGTGGAGTATTTACGGGATCAAAATTCGAAAATGACTGGATAGACCGCGGCCACTTCAAAATCTTCTACCCCGATGTCTGGCAAGCTTACCTGGACCGAACTCCCGAGCAGTACAGAGATGATCCGAGTGCCTACCATTTTGATAAAGTCATCAATGGCACACCGGAAGAACAGAAGCGATCGGGCTACGCCTACGACTGCTTGGAGTCCGGGATCATCCGGCTCGACGACCGTTTCCAGTCAGAGGACTTTGCCGAGTATGACCCGGCATCTATACGTATTGAGATGCACTATCTCGGTAAAGGCTGCTTTATGCCCGACCGTTACATTTTCGATAACCTCGCCAAATTAACGATGTCGATCCACGTGGTGCAGGGCCGTTACGATATGGTCTGCCCACCGGCAACCGCCTACGAACTTCACAAGAAGTTGCCTAATAGCCATCTGTATTGGACGCTGAGCGGGCACGCCGTTGAGCACGAGGGCGAGAATATCTTCCGAGCGATCATCGCCAGTCTCTAGGAGGCCGTAGTCACCCGGTTCTCTAGAATATATTTGACGCTGCTGTCGGTGATGGCTTTGAATATTGCCTGTTCCGTTGCCTCGTCGTAGTCACCGTCGGTTTTGGTATATACAACCAGCACGTAGGCATGTGAGCCGTCGTCGATGATCGCAGCGTCGTGGATGCGGTCGTTCAGCCAACCGGCCTTGTGGTAGACCTTGACTCCGGCTGGTACGTCAGCCACGATAAATTCCGTTCGGTTAGCCTTGGCCATGTGGCCGAGGAGCAGCTGTTTGTCAGAATTACTCAATAAATTTTTTGTATAGAGCTTCGTCAGCAGGCTAGCCAGATCGTGGGAAGTCAAAATATTAGTATCGACATCGTAACTGGTCATCCCTAATTGATCAGCCCAGGTCTGCAGACTGCTATCGCCCAGCAGGGCGTTGAAGCCCGTCCAGGCGTCGTTATCGCTGACTTCGATCATCTGAGTTAACTCGTAAGTAGCGGTGTTGCCATTCACTTTCGTTTGCATGGTGTATTTGCCTTGCTCGACGTCGTGCAGAAACAGCGTAGCGGTAATCAGCTTGGCAGTGCTGGCCGCCAGATAGCCGGCATTAACACCGTAATCATACGATTTTGAGGTAGTCAGGTCAGTGATCGACACCGATATCTGGGCTTCGGGGTGCGCAGTGATGGTTTGATTGATCTCGGCCGCCATGGCGTCGGCGTTAACTGTGCCGGGCGGCAATGCAGCCGGCGAAGATACTGCCTTCATCAGACCACCTGACAGTCTGATGCCATTAACTCTGTCGAATGATTTGAATATTAACAGTCCTAAGATTGCCACCGAAATTACTGCGACGATAGTAACGATGCGCTTCGCATGGCGGCGCCGTTTGGCCGATTGGTCGAGCGGTTGATTGCTGTAGTCGATATATGGGCTGTACGCCGTGTACTTATTTTGATTACTCATCACCCATATAGTACGCCCAAATAGCTTAAGGTATGCTTAGATAGACACGCTAGGTATCGTCACGCTCGTCTTTCATGACCTTCTGCAACCGGCTGAGCAGGATGGTGAGATCAATCAAGTCACCGTTGTAGGCGAGGTATTGTGGCTGCCACTGCGGCCTGAACTTGCGCTTGAACTGCTCCAGGCCGGCGGCTGAAAAGCGGCCAGCCGCAATCCGCCGAGCAATCGTGGCAGCAATATTTTCGACCGTTGCCAGCGGTACGAAACCCAGGTCAAACGTCGTATATCGTGGATCTTTGCTCAGCTGCTTAATGATACATGCGATCAGCACCGGCATCGCCCCATCGGTGTCCGGCCGGAAGCGAATCAGATCAACCGTGGCATGCGTCAGGTTATTGAACACTGGCAATTGGTTGGCAAAAGCTACTAACTCACCCGTTTCGTTTCTCAGCAGGTGCAACGCGCAGGTCTGGAGATATGATTCGTCATAGTACCCCATAGCAAATCCCTGCTCTTTATGGCCGGCCCGCTCCAGCCAGGCATCCGACAATGACCTGGTTTCAGCCAGCAGCTCCGTGCTATATGGCGGAGTGGCCACGGAGTGCTGCATGCCAGATTTGGTCGCCCGGTTGAGCTGCCAGCGCCACCATTTATCCTTCGTCGTTTCTGTTAGGAATTGCTGAATATCAACCATAGCGTTTGAGCCGATTTTCAGCATGTTTAGATCGGTGGCCTCATAGATTGCCGAGGAACGAGAACCAACAAGCAGGAAACATACCGACCAGCCGTGCATCCGGCAGTAATCATTGAATGCTCGCAGCAAGCGCCGGCGATTCCGTAACGTACAGATTGGATCAGCCAACGCAAAAAGCGTACTACTCACTTGCTTATAGGCAATAAAACCATCGATCCCAGCCGTCGTAAAATACGATTTATCGCCGGGCCACAGTTTAAAATAGTCTTCACTGGAGCTTGCATGGGCTTCAAGCAACCGCGTAATATCAGTTCGACTCAGTAGCGTGACATCCTTTTTCTGGCTCGCCGGCCGAAACAAAGTCCACAGCGTCAGCGCCAGCAAACTGAGCCCCAATCCTGTACCAACCTCGCGGGTATGGGCTATCCGCGAACGCAAACGATTGCCATGTGCTGAAGCTGCTTCAATACGATCGGCTGAGGCGTCAAATAAATGCTGCGAATCGTGGATCAGTGGCTGGCTATGCCCCGTCGCGAACGCCAACGTAAATAATATCAACAGGGCAACGAGGACGCCCCCGAGCGTGATCCCCAAGTTCTTGAGCTTGGACACCAATGGCGGGATGCCAGTATTGCGGTCAAACGAGCCCCAGCCACCCCACAGCCCGAATAATAGAATCTGTACTGGCAGCAACAACAGACCGTTGGGAGTGATCAAGGCGTATTTTACGAAGAGCGTTGCCAAAATAACCCCGATGATCAAGGCTGCCCGGCGCTCGCCTTTGTAGACAAACCGCGCCACGTAGAGCATGACTACCCCGGCAACCACGCTATGCTCCGCCAGCCATACCGGCTGAGCATGCAGCACAAACTGGTCGTTGAGTATGCCATAAGCTCGGAGATGAAAGGCCGAAATCAACTCTATTAGTCCCATCAAGAACACCAACACTGCAAATATAAGCCTGATAAGCTGGGCCCGCACCAGCTGGCCGCGCTGTGGCATAGAGCGCTGCACTATATGAGCCATCCAGACCACTGCCAGCGTCTGGTAGATAAACTGTCCAAAAATCAGGTACTGTGGGCTGGTATACGCAATAACCGCCAGAACGGCGACCAATCCCTGGGCAACCAGAAACAGCCAGCTGTAGATTGAGCGCCTGCGGTAGACATCAATCATCGTGGCAACCCCCAAAATGACGGCACTGGCTACTGATTCCATATCGTGAATCCAGCCGCTGTACATCACCCAGATCGTGCACTGCCTGATACAGTCGGCAACAAAAATATCGTCAACAATCATCAATGCGGCCACGACGATCAACGCCCAGGCCAAGGACGGATGATGTCTCGTTAATCTAACCCGCCAAATTGCCAGCAACAACACAGTAGCACCGAGTATATCACCGGCTCGAAAGATGCCGGAGAACGGCATAGCACTGGCTTCGTAGGTACTAATGAGATCTAAATGACCGACACCGACGTGATACAGCCACGGTGCATACAGCCAACTGGTCGACAGAAATAATAGCGCCGGTAACCAGATTGCATCAAACAGTCGCAGAAGTTTTTGGCGGAATGTGCCCATTACTCTTATTATACCCGTGGAACTGGTACGCTACGAAACACAAACACTCTTATGGCCGCAATACCAAAGATAATCATCCAGATACTCTGCGGATACGCCGCCAAGCGCTCGATCGTGCCGCCACCAATACCAAGATAGACGTGCGTCACGAACAACACCGTGCCGATGAGTCCGATAACACCCGAAGCAACCGTGTAGCCACGCAAGGCCCGT
>DHXQ01000040.1:5789-6136 GCA_002413755.1 Candidatus Saccharibacteria bacterium UBA5152
CCGACCGCCGCCCATCGACCAGCCTGCAAAGCTTTTTGCATGAGATACGCGCCAATAATCATTGTCACGCCGAGCACGATGAATGATGCGTTCATGTAACTATGTAGCGGCGAACAAACCAGCCGATTGCCATACGGCCCACANNCCGTGTAGCCACGCAAGGCCCGTGGCAATTTCTTCAGAGACAGACCGATGAGTATCATGGCGATGTTGCCAAGCGTAAACGTCAGGCCGGCACCCAGAATATGAAAGAAACTCACCGAGTTCTCTGGGAACAGCCCGACCAATATCGTACCAACTCCGGCGATTGCCATGCAACCAAATCCGACCGCCGCCCATCGACCAGC
>DHXQ01000040.1:6389-9213 GCA_002413755.1 Candidatus Saccharibacteria bacterium UBA5152
CGGCGGCCACCACGATTTGTACGATATAATACTGGATACTGAACGCCCACAGCATGGCTCCAATATATCCAGCGGTAGGCTGTCGAGCAATCTTCATAGCTTCAGCGTACCATACGCTCATGGTGCATCTGTTACTATAGGTAAATGATTAAAGCATTCTTATTCGATTACGGTGGCGTGATTACCAGTGGCGGAGGCGGTACCGAGCTATCCGATCGGCTGGGCGCGGCACTGGCGATATCCCCTGATGAAGCCTCCGAACTGCTCATGCCGGTTTGGGACGATTACTCGCGGGGTAAGATTTCGGAGAATCAACTCTGGGAGAGCATTGAGGCCGGTTATGGCGCCGCCATCCCGATCAGCAAACGGGCGATCTGGAATTCCTGGGACAAACACATGCAGCCCCGACCCGAGATGGTCGACCTCATCACTGATCTGCAGGCCGAAGGATACCCGGTCGGCCTAATGTCGAATGTCATCCCGAACACCGAGGCCGACATCCGTGAGAACGGCGGCTACGATATGTTTGATTTCCTGATTCTGTCCTGCGACGTCGGCTTTTCTAAGCCGCAAACCGAAATTTACGAGCTAGCCCTCGGCAACCTACCCGGCATTAAGCCCGAAGAAGTGGTGTTTGTCGACGATCAGGAACGGTTTCTGATTCCAGCCCGGGATCTCGGGATGCAGACGATTCTGGCTGAAAGCTCCGAGCAAATCGCCCACGACATCCGAAGTCTGCTACACTTGAGCCATGGAAACGTTTGATACCGACTGGTTACAGAAACAAGGCATAGATGTTTCGGCCGACCGATTGCAGGACCTGTCCGCCGTACTGGCCGGCGAACTCGAGATGCGCGTTGGCGGTGTTATTGCCGAATATCTCACTGATGCCCAAATCGATGAATTTGAGGCGCTGATCGACGCCACCCCCGAAGACGACCCAGACGAGATCCTGATCAAATGGCTGGGCAAGGCCTACCCCGACTACCCCAAGGTTGTGGCCGCCCAAAAGGCCAAATTGTCGCGCCAAATCCGCCTGGCCGACGATAAAATTGCTTTCATTACAGCACTACAGGACTAAAATTACATGCTACATTTTCTCGGCTTGATCCTCGTGCTGGCCAGCTGGCTCGGCGGCTTTTTGCTGTTCAGAAAACTATACGATAAAGATCTCCCGACGATCAGCCGGCACGCCGCCAGCAACAAGACCGCTTACCGCGTCTTCGCAGCCGTACTGACCGGACTCGGACTTTCACTTTTTTATTGGCTGATCGTTTGGTTCGCCCCACATTTGCAGCTAACAGGGTTGTTTAAGGTCGTTTTGACGTTCACTATAGTGTGCCTGGTTATAGCCGCCATCACACCGGATACGACTGGTTGGCGACACAACCTACATCAGCAGGCCGCTTACACGATGGCCGTATTCTACCTGCCATTGAGCCTGCTGATCATCAGCTCACATCAGCTAGCGATGCCGATTCGTCTGTTATGCACTGCCCTATTCCTCTACATGCTGGTCGGTGTAATCGTGGTCGCCTTGCTGCACAAAGATAAAGCTCATTACCTGTTTCATCAAACCTCGTACGTCGTCGTCTTTCAGCTCATCATATTGAGCGCTGCGTATCTGTAGATTAGGCAGCAACAGAAGCTGCCACGCTGCGAGTGGCGCTGGTAGCGGTCGCCTTTTCGAGGATGGCGATTAGCTGCTCGGTTTCGACTTCGGTGAGTGAATCGAGGTTGGGCAAGCGGGTGCTGGTGGTAATTTCCAGAAATTTATCGCGGAGTGCCAGGCCAGCATCAGTCAAGGTAACGGTTTTGACGCGGCGGTCCAGGATCGATTCCTTACGGTCAACCAAACCTTCGGTAACCAGCTGTTCGACAATACCGGTGATGTTTGACGGGTCGCAGCTCATAAAAGTCGAGAGGGTTTTCATTGGCACTGATTGGGTAGGCTCAAGCAGGCAAAGGGTCAGCGCCTGCATCATAGTGATATTATGACGCTCAGCGATTTCGACTATCGCATACTTACCCTTCATACTTGAACGGATCATCAGGAGACTCAGTTGGTCTTGTAATTGCTTACTTATCATGATTTCATTATAACCCTAAATAATTAGTTTGACAATCATAATCATTGAGTAATATAATTGGTTGAGTAATATAAACTATTCACGAGGGACAACATTATGAAAACACCTTCCAAATGGCTGATCTTTGTGCTTGTCGCCATCGCGCAGTTTATGGTCGTACTCGACGGCTCGATCACCAATGTCGCGCTGCCAACCATTCGCCAGCAGCTGCATTTCAGCACCAGCATGCTGCAATGGGTGGTCACGGCCTACGCCCTGAGCTTCGGTGGCTTCCTGCTACTCGGTGGCCGCGCGGCTGACTTGTTTGGCAGACGCAAAATATTATTAATCGGCATGGTTGCTTTCACAACCTTCTCGCTGTTAATCGGCTTGTCACACACCCCGGCGCAGCTAATCGTGCTACGTTCACTCCAAGGCTTATCAGGCGCCTTCATGACCCCAGCCGCCTTATCAATCGTGCTCGTCACCTTTCGTGATGGTCCGGACCGTAACAAAGCCCTCAGTTACTGGACACTGGTCGCTACTGGCGGCGCCGCACTCGGCTTGCTGCTCGGCGGTGTGTTAACTGAATACCTCGGCTGGCGCTGGAACTTCTTCATCAATGTGCCGATCGGCATCATTATGACCATCCTGATCTCGCGCTACGTCCCGGTTCGTGAAAAAGAAGAAACTAAAAAGGGTCTCGACATTCGCGGCGCCGTCCTGGCCACCAGCAGCCTGATGCTTCTGGTCCT
>DHXQ01000040.1:9483-13785 GCA_002413755.1 Candidatus Saccharibacteria bacterium UBA5152
CCGATGACAGCGACTATGTTTGGCACATTCTTCCTGTTGACGCTCTACTTTCAAGGTGTGTTGCACTTCACGCCAGTGATAGCCGGCTTTGCCTTCCTGCCCTTCCCAGTCATGCTCGGCTTCATGTCGACCCGGATGCCCGGCCTGGTGCATCGCTACGGCTTCAAGCGCTTCATGATCATCGGTCCGCTGGTCGTCGCTGCTGGTATATTGTGGCTGTCACAGCTCCATAGCGGTAGCAGCTATTGGCTCGGCGTCCTGCCGGCCATCATCGTGATGCCGCTCGGTATCGGTATGACCATGATGCCCACGATTGCCGCCGCCACCTCTGGCGTTCCCGGACACGAAGCTGGTATCGCCTCCGGGCTGATCAGCACCTCGCAGCAAATGGGTGGCGCGCTGGGCCTGTCAATCTTGTCTGGTGCGGCTGCAACAGTTATGGCCAACTCGATCCACCTCGGAGCCGTCGAAGCCTCGGTCCGCGGCTATCACGCTGCCTTCCTGATTGCTGCCGTCTTCATCCTTCTAGCCTGCCTGTCAGCAATCCTGGTCATTCGCAGCCCGAAGCATCCGGCACCTGAACACGCCGCTGCTCTCAAGCCACAGCTACAGTCATCAGTCGGCCACTAGGCTAGTAGAGGCCGGTTTTTCGGATCAAGTCCAGAGTTTGTTTAAAGGTTGGTTCGACGTTGTGCTCGGCAAAGACATACAGTTTGCGTAGCGGCACCGCGGCATTTTGCCGGGAGACAATTGCTTCGGCCAGATCTTTG
Organism: Candidatus Saccharibacteria bacterium UBA5152; assembly: GCA_002413755.1. Taxonomy (GTDB): domain Bacteria; phylum Patescibacteriota; class Saccharimonadia; order Saccharimonadales; family UBA4665; genus UBA4665. Next base: position 10,254 of record DHXQ01000040.1, read on the forward strand.
GCGGCTGCTAGTTCGGCCTCGGCATCGCCGAGTTGCCAAACTTTGGTGCGGAGCGTAAACGAAAAGGCGAGGTCAAACTCCCCGCGCTTACTGACAGCATGGAATTTGGAGGAATTGCCCGATGACTCGAGAGGTATAACTTTCATAACTTACTTACAGTATTACACGCTGGGGGCGAAATGCATCAGGGCTTCGCCTAGACCATCGCCAGAATGAGCCGGCATCAGCGTATCAATCCTGATATGTTCGCCGCGGATACGTTTTGCAATCCCCACAATGGCCATCTCACTTTGATAGACATCTTCGGTAGCACCCTTAGCAGCCGATACGACATCACCATTTACATCAATGTCCAGTGTATCTCCAGCGTAAAAATCACCCTGCATATCATGACGGCCCCGGGTCACGAATAAGCCCATACTGCCGGCGGTATGACCAGGCATCGCAAATGCTCGTACCCCGATTTGCCCAAATTTTCGAGACTCTCCATCTTCGAGCGGGAACGGCTCAACATCGGGAACGACAGCCGCCCCGCTCAGATTAATTAATGCTCGCGCTTTGTCGATACGGCCCGGAATCTTACCCGGACTCGGTATAGTACCATTCAAAATAGGTATATCACCCTTACCCATGTACGCCGGGACTCCTGGAGATACGTGAAGTGCGCCGACGTGGTCGGAATGACCATGCGATAAGGCGTATGCCACAATCGCATCGAGGCCAAGGCCTCTTGGGTTTAAATAAGCCTTCAATTGTTTGCCGGTTTTACTATTTCCGGCATCCAACCCGAGGAATTGCGTAGCCTGATCATTTATCGGCAGCAGTCGACAGGATCCGGTAAAGTCGATGATCCTGATTGCGCCAATTGATGAGATGCTATGGTTAACAATTGGCCGTAATCCCAGCCGACTGGTTAGAAATGGTGAGACTCGCATAATGGGAACAGGATGCTCGGGATTGCCCGATTCGATAGTGTGTTTCATGCAGCAAGTATAGCTCCCGGCTACAAATTCATCGTATGAAATTTACGTGACGAATGCTAGTAAGTCTGCTACAGCTTATATCTGATCCTGTCGTCGATTACTAGATTAGGTTAACCTCCCGAGTGCGCCCATACTTGAGGGGTGATTAGCTTTATTTGGCCTCCGGGCTCAAAATTACCCGCCGGCACGGGCGGATCAGAGAATTACACTGTCGGACAGGTCCGGGAGTTGATTCGGCGCGGCATCAGTGCCCAGGTTGTGACCGTTGGTATGGGCAGCAATGACGGCCGCAACGAGTTCATTGACATTCCGTTTATCGCGCTGCCGACCGTGGCTGGCATTAGCGACCTCGATGGCACAGTCGTATTTATCAATGAAGCCGCCGTCGTTTCGACCAAAGAACCAGCGTTTGTAATCATGCACATTCCGCCGCCTGATGACCGAGGCCGCGCCGAGATTGCCGCCATGATCAAGGGCCGCACCCTGATCGCTACCAGCAAATACGCCGCCAAGCTATGGGCTGATTACGTTGGCCGCAGCTACGATGACGTCCACATTGCCTATCCGTTTGCCGAGCCCTGTTTTGCCACCGAGGTGCGGCCGGCAAACACCACTCATAAGACACGAATCTTGTTTGCCGGCCGGTTGAGCGCCCAAAAAGGCATTTACACCTTGCTCGAGATGCTGCACATGGAGGGCATCAAGAACAATCCCGACCTGGTGTTTTCGGTCACCACCGCCGGGTCGGACAAGCCCGAAGGTAAGATTATCAAACTGCTGGTCGATGCCCACCCTCATGTAACCGTGATTCCAGCCCGCAAAACCCCAGTCGCCATGGCCCAGCTGATGGCGGTCCACGATATCGTCATCATGCCCAGCAACAGCCAATATTGGCACGAGACCTTTGGTATCGTGTCAGTGGAGGCTCAACACACCGGCGTCTGGGTAGTCGCTTCCAACGACGGTGGCCTGCCCGAAACTAACTGTGGCGGTGTACTGCTCGTCAAACCCGATGAGCCCGAAGCCCTGGCCGCCGGGATCATGGCAGCGATGGCCAGAGGCCCCTTTGACATATCGATTCGCCGTCAGGCCGTCAATTTATTTACCGTCGAGCAATCGGTCGACAATTTGTTACTGGTACTCTTCCCCGCCGAAAAGCTGATCACCAAACCGGTCGAAAAAATCGTCCTCAAATCTTCGATCAAAGTGCTCTGAGAGTAGCGTCGGACTTAGCCTTTCTTGGGGGCTGATAGAACTTTAACCCACAGCACCAGCAGCACAAGACTCAGGACAACCCCATTGATGAAGAGCAGCGTGTTATCCTTGGCAGTTACCAGGATAATAGCACAGACATACATCACCGTCAGGCCGGTGCGTAGCAGCGCCTTGAGGGCAGCCTGCTTAATTTCAGAGACGGCCGCAGCTATAGCCGGTAAGAAGCTGACTGAAATTGTCGCAATATAGAGAGCGGTTGGTACCGGTTGTAGTCCGAAGAACAGCAAGCCCTGGTTGGAAAAATACGGTTCCGATTGGAAGAAGAATGTCCGAGCCACGAATGTCGCCAGCAATAGTGCCGCCGTCAGGGTTATCAGCGTCGTACTCTTGGCCGGTAGCTTGGCTGAAGCAGCCTTGGCGTAGGCAATATGCGCTAATAAGAATGGGATAACACCGAGCAGAATCAGCGGTTTGAGGTCAGTCGGCCGAATGAGTACGACCAATGTCCAAATAGCCATACCGACGGCATAGCCAGCCATTCCCCAGCCAAAATCCTTCAGGGTTTGAGATTTTTTCTTTAGAAACCACCAAGCCAACACCACCGTCGCCAGCGTGGCGTGTATGAAAAATAATGATACCCATAGGTTTGAACTAGCGTTACCCATAATAGGCCCCCATATTCTCAAAATTAAAGTTAAAATACCTAACTAAATAATAGCACAAGCAGTAAATATCTTCACTGGCATATATCGGATATGCAATACTATTGGTATGCACCGCGCTGTCATTCGTGTTACCCAACTGCTCGCCCTTCCCCTGATGCTTGGCCTGCGCTTGGTCTTCGTCAGGAATAAACTTTTCCGCGACGACAGCAGGCTGGATATCAGCCATAACGACCAAAACGCCAGCTACGTCGTGTACGCCAACCATCAAAGTATGCTCGACCCACTGATTATCTGCGCTTCGCTACCGATTCAGCTCATCTGGCGATTGATACCATTCCGCTTTTTCGTGGCCAACACTTACCTGAGAGGCCCTGTCAAGTTGTTGATCTATGCCATGGGTGGCTTTCCAGCCTACTACGAAGCTGACAAACCCTATGGACTCGACAAAGCCCGGTCACTGATGGCCAACAACCAAACGATTGTCATATTCCCGCCCGGCAAACGCACCCGCGAACGGATCGCCAAACGTGGTATCTCGGCGCTGGCTGTTGAGCCTGGTGCGCATCTGATTCCGATTCATATCGACTGGAAGCACCGCTGGCACTGCGAGGTACATATCGGTGGTTCGATCAAGGCCGGGGAGCCCAGCCAGCCGGAGCACCTGATGCT
>DHXQ01000008.1:0-575 GCA_002413755.1 Candidatus Saccharibacteria bacterium UBA5152
GTGAGAATCTTGTCGGCTTCGGTCATCACCTTACTCTTGCGCTCGGGACCGATGGCCACGCGCTCGAAGGCTTCGGTGACATCGTGCTGGCTGATTTCGGTGTGATTGTTGCGGGCAGCAATAATAGCTGATTCGTTGGCGATGTTTGACAGGTCCGCACCCGATGAACCGGCTGATTTGCCAGCTAGGGCGTTGAGGTCAACATTTTTGGCCAGTGGTTTCTTAGCAAAGTGGATGTTCAGAATGGCTTCGCGGTCCATGCGGTCAGGCAGACCAATGTTGACCCGGCGGTCGAAACGACCGGGACGTAACAGGGCAGGGTCAAGCACATCAGCCCGGTTAGTCGCGGCTAATACAATAACGTTCTGGCCTTGTTCAAAGCCATCCATTTCAACCAGGATCTGGTTCAGCGTTTGCTCACGCTCGTCATGGCCGCCACCCATACCGGAACCACGTCGTCGGCCGACAGCATCGATTTCATCGACAAAGATAATACATGGGGCGTTCTTCTTTGCCTTTGCAAACAAATCACGAACACGCGATGCACCAACACCGACAAACATTTCCACAAATTC
>DHXQ01000008.1:812-33778 GCA_002413755.1 Candidatus Saccharibacteria bacterium UBA5152
CCGGCAATTTCTTTGAAGGTGACTTTGTCCTTTTCGTTGCCGTAAAGACGGGCGCGGCTCTTGCCAAACGACATCGCCTGATTGCCCTGCCCCTGGGCGCTGCGCAGCATAAAGTACAACATGCCGCCAATAAACAAGACCGGCAGCAGCGTGACTAACAGACCGCCCCAGACCGAACCACCGCTGGTGGCTGGAGTATTTTCGAGTTCAAACTTCGAGGTGTTGAAGCCTTCGTCCTTCAGGCTGGAATCCTGGTCGATGTAGGTCTGCAGCGTCGGCTGCTTATCACCCTTCTTGGTGATTTTGAGCTCGTTGCCGCTTTTGAGAATTTTGGAATATTGACCGCTGTTGGCTTGGGAAATAGCCGTGGAAGTCGAAATCTTCTTGAGGCCGCCCGATTGACCGTAGGCAGCGAAAATAATCAGAGCCACCAAAACGATCATCGCAATAAAGCCGACGCGCTTGATGCCCTTCGGAGTTCCCTTAGCGTTCTTGCTGTTCTTGAAAGACTTTTTATCCATACGTGAGACCATTATATACTCTCCAAAATAAATAATCTAGCGCTCGATGGCAACGAGTGCTAAAAAGTCCTTACCGACTGCTACACCCCAGTTGCTGCCAGCATGCACCAGCCGCACCGGCTGAAAAGTCTTGGCAGCGTGCACGATCCGTTCGAGCATTTTTGTATCAATATTCGGCACGTCATTTTGGCGCAACCAGGCGGCCATAACCTCTCGAGCAACCGCATGAGTCAATGAGATAAACGGCTGCCTTTTCAGCTTGCCGTCCTCACTGAGCTGTTCCAGTGTTTGCGAAATACCTTCGTCCAGCTCGGCATTGCGGAGCGAAGCGTCGTTGATCAGGTTCAATAATTTCTCCCTACCCTGCTCGCCCAAGCGTGGCATCAGGTGATGGCGAATGTAATTGCGAGTATAAACATCAGAACTGTTGGTACTGTCTTCGCGCCACTGCAAATGATTGGTCAGGGCATATTCCAGAATGTCGGCTTTGGGGACATGCAGCAGCGGACGCTTGATAACATCGGTCGATTTGAGGCTCGTCAGCCCACGGCGGCCGGTGCCCCGGATGATATTGTGAACGGCTGTCTCCAGCACGTCGTCCTGATGATGCGCTGTCAGCACCGCGTCGGCACCGGCCGCCACCCGGGCAGCCTGTAAAAAGTCATAACGCAGTTCGCGCGCTTCCGCCTCGCTAACATCGGGCCCCAAATGTGCCCGCACATAGACATAGGGCAACCCGTAAATCCGGGCCAGTTCGTAGACAAAGCGCTCGTCGCTGGCTGAATCTTCGCGGACACCATGGTCGAAGTGAGCAATCGTCAACTTGTGCTCCGGATGCCGCACCAAATGGTGCAATAAAACCACAGAGTCAACCCCTCCGGATACGGCCACCACATATCGCCCAGGTTCTAAATTGATGTCCATAGCTGTATCTTTAGTATACTAAAAACATGCCCGATCTGACATTTGTGACTGGAAATTCTGGAAAATTTGAAGTAGCCCAAAAAATCTTTGCTGCTGCCGGTGTTACGCTATTGCAATCAACGTTCGATATTGACGAGATTCAAGAGGAGGATGCCGAAAGAATCGTCAAAGATAAATTAGCCAAAGCTTATGCTCTGACCAAGCAACCAGTCATGGTCAATGATGACTCGTGGGCCTTCTCAGGGTTAGGCGGTTTCCCTGGCCCCTATATGAAATCAATCCTCCACTGGTTTACTCCCGAAGACTTTTTAAATCTCACCAGATCACTGACCGACCGCCGAGTAACCGTTACGCAGTGGATAGCCTATCAAGATGACACCATCCAAAAAGTGATTAAAGTTGAACACACGGGCGAAATACTACGCGCCGCCCGGGGTAACTATGGGAATTCAGCTCAGAAAGTTATCACCATGGCAGCCGACAACAGTTTAAGTATCTCTGAGTCATATGACAACGGTCTCGATTCAGCAGTCCGCGAAGTCGCTGATGGCTGGCGCGAATTCGTCACATGGTATAAGGAGTACACCGCATGAAACATCTCTACTTTTGCCGGCATGGCCTCAGCCAGGCGCAAGTCGATAACGCCTGGGGCGGCCAAAACGACACGTCGCTGACCGAACAAGGCCATACCGAGGCTCACGCCGCGGGTGCCGAACTACGTGCCCAAGGCACGCAGATTGATCTGATCATCGCATCGCCACTCAGTCGAGCGCACGATACCGCCACCATTATCGCCGGCACGATTGGCTACCCAGCAGACCGTATCGTCACCGACGACCGGTTTGTAGAGCGCACCTTTGGCATTTACGACGGCCAGCCGCGGGGCGAAGATGACTGGTTCGCGCATCACACCTATCAAGAGCTCGACGACGTTGAAGGCAACGAAACTGTCGAGAAGCTTCAGGAACGGGCAGCCCGCGGTCTGGAATATCTCAAAACGCTGCACCAGGACAACATCCTACTTGTCGGCCACGGCGCCTACGCCCGCGGGCTGCTCCGGACCATCAAAGGCCTTCCCTACACCGATGAATTCGAGCACGAAGATATTATTAACATCATCCCCAACGCTAAGGTTATCGAACTAATCTAGGCGGCAGATTGATAAGTCCGAATTCAGCGTCAGTGATTTCTTTTTCACCATCAAACACCCGAAGCATCCAACTACCCAGATCGTGATTGGTATGATTTGTGTGTGCACGTATTAACCATGCGCTTCGCCGGTCAGGCTTCCAGTGTGGGTGCTGCTCTTGCCACGCACGTTCGACTTCGATCAAAACATTAAACCGGGTACCACGGATTGCATCGGCACGGATTTGCGGTGTCATCGGCATGACTGCATAGGGTATGCCCCTTTCCTCGCACCATTCTAGTCTGGTGTTGAGTGCGTGTTTACCTATCTCTGTGACGTGGCTCAATTCGCCAGCGTCCAAGCCAAGGCGATCCGCCAATACATCTTCTTCAGAACGTTCTAGGACTTCCATGCACAATATAGTACCATCTTTGGCAGGCTGGCTGCTAACCCCGTTTTATGACACAATAAAGCATATGCTTAGCGTCGGTTTGTTTATAATTTGCTTCTTGGCAGGTCTGGTGAATTCAGTGGCCGGCGGCGGCATCCTGGTTGTCTTCCCCGCCCTGCTAGCAGTTGGGTTGCCACCAATCACGGCCAACGCCACCAGTAACTTGATCTCCTGGCCCGGCGCGCTCAGTTCGGCCTACGGGTACCGCAAACAACTTCGCAAACTGCCGCGCAAATATATATTATTACTGCTGCCATGCGTGTTCGGCGCTGCCTTTGGTGCTTACCTGCTGGCCCACACCGATGCCGGTGATTTCACCAAGCTTATCCCCTGGCTGGTGCTCGGCGCCGTCTTACTATTTATCGCCCAGCCATTCTTGCACCGCCACTTTGAAAAGAACCTCGCCCAGCACCGTAACGCTCCTTTACTCATCATCGGCCTCGCTTTGATACCAATGGCGATCTACGGCGGCTACTTCGGTGCCGGTCTCGGCTTTATCATGCTGGCCTTCCTGAGCTTCACCCGGCTGAAGAATATCCACCAGATTAACGGCCTCAAAAACCTGGCAGCCGCAGCGATTACCTTGGTTTGCACGATCTATTTCAGCCACGTCGGATTGCTTGACTGGGAGTTCGCCCCGGCGATGATCCTCGGCAGTCTGCTGGGCGGCTATTGTGGCGCCCGCTGGGCTCAAAAGCTCAACCCGCGGCTGATCCATGGCTTGATTGTGCTCCTCGGTCTGGTTGTCGCTGGAGCACTATTCATCAAGTTGTAGTGAAAGCCATAAGCTTTGACAAGACGGCGCGCCCCGGCTTACAATAAGTCATGGCACAACATTTCTCCTCAGGGCTTACATACGACGATGTATCACTCGAGCCCGACCGCGTTGATTTCACGCGCGGCGATATCGACCTCAGCACAAATTTGTCAAAGAATGTACGGTTAGAGATTCCAATAATCTCGGCGCCGATGGATACTGTCACCGGTAGTACAATGGCCGTCGAACTCGGCAAACTTGGTGGCATCGGATTTATCCACCGCAACCAATCGATCGAAACCCAGGCCCAAGAAGTCGCCACAGCCGCCAGCGAAGGCGTCCAGGTCGGCGCCGCGATTGGCACCTACCCCACTGACGTAGAACGGGCCGACAAGCTGATCGATGCCGGAGTGACAATTCTGCTGGTCGACTCGGCGCACGGCCACTCCAAGTTTGTAATTGAAATGATAGAGACGCTCAAAAAGCGCCACCCCAAAGTTGACGTCATCGGCGGCAGCATCGCTACCGGCCGGGCGGCCAAAGATCTAGCCAAAGCCGGGGCCGATGGCCTCCGTGTCGGTGTCGGACCCGGCGCAATCTGTACCACTCGTATCATATCCGGCATGGGCGTGCCCCAGATCAGCGCGCTGCAAAACGTCGCTGAATTTGCTAACCCGAGCAATATTCCGTTCATAGCTGACGGTGGCATCAACCGCTCTGGCGACCTCGCCAAAGCCATCGGTGCCGGGGCCTCCACTGTCATGCTCGGCCGCCTGCTAGCCGGAACTACCGAGAGCATCGGCGACATCGTCGAATTGCCAGCGGACAAAGTACCCCAGCGCTTCAAAAGCATCCTGAAGCCAAACGTCAAAATGTACAAATTTAATACCTACCGCGGCATGGGATCACTCGGCGCCATGAAAGCCGGCAAAAAGCTGGGTGCCGGCGGCGAATTCCACGACAAAGATTACAAAACCGATAAACTCGTCGCCGAAGGCGTAGAAGGCCTGATACCGGTCAGCGGCAGCCTGCAGGACCTGGTTATGTCAATGCTCGAAGGCCTCAAATCAGGTATGTACTACACCGGTAACCGCACCATCCCCGAGCTCCAGTCAAACGCTCATTTTTATATCAACACCCACGCCTCAATCCTGGAAAGCCACCCCCACGACATGCTCGTCACCAACGACGGCGGCAATTACAACCTGTAGTCATTCACCTCCCTAGTCAACAGATACAAATTATGCTACAATCACCCCTGTACTTTTCGTTGATAAAACTTACGGCGACGTAGCTCAGTGGTTAGAGCACAGGACTCATAAGCCTGGGGTCGGTGGTTCAAATCCACCCGTCGCTACCACAATAGAATCAATGGCGTCTTTGGACGCTATTTTTTGTAGTAACAGATACGATTCATTCAATTCAATAGTTCCAAAACCTTTTTCGAAATCGTAGGCCAAACCACGCGGGAAAAGCGTCCTCTGAACGCTTTTTTGTATCTGTACAGGTGCTCTGTTCCAGAAGTCTGACGGGTCTTTTATAAACAGTATGGCATTGTCTACAATTTGCTCCTTTTGGTCGGCATATTCGTCAGCTTCTATCTTCTTTGTCATGAAGTCAGCTATCTCAGCGTCTATGTCTTTGATGATTTCCTGCTTCTCGGCATAGGTAATTTCATCACGAGTAAACTTACGATTTACTTTAGAGCGCTCAGATTTCAATGCTTCCAACTCAACATTAATCTGATGTACCGATTTTAGTGCTTCGTCATACTCATCACACCAGCGCTCAAGTACGATGTGCTTAAAGACTTTGAGCCGCCCCTCTTTGTATTGCACTCTTGCAAGAATCTTTTTGAATTCATCATGAACCGTTTCACTCGCAATACTTACTTTCTTGCCGAGGATAGACGTTTTGCAATACATGCAGCTATAGCGAGGGTACTTGATACCACTAGCGCCACGCGGCGCACTAGCAGTTACGAATTTGCCACAGTAACCACAGCGCAGGAAATCACGCCGAAGCGGATAATCAGCTTCATCATTTCTAGTAAATAACTTCTGTTTGCCCGCCATAATACGCAGGTTCTTATTGAACGTGGCTTCGCTAATCAACGCCCTGTGTAATCCAACATAGCGCTGACCGTAGGTATATTTCGATTCAATGAAACCCGCATATATTGGGTTCTTGAGCGTGTTCTCTACTGTCTGCCAAGTTCGCTTACCACCTTTGCCATTTCGTATGCCTAATTCGTAGGCAAGGTCGATAGCTTGCTTGACGGTATACTGCCCCGTTGAAAACGTTTCTAAAAACATAGTTAGCTTCTTGCCCATTTCTGGGTGGGGAGCAATAGTCGTTACGCCTTGCGCCGTTCTATCCTTGATATAACCTATCGGAGCGTCATGTGGCCAACCACCTTGCTCTAAACGCTTTTTCATTCCCTCAGTCGTTCGGAACGTACGTACTTCATTATCGAACTGCGCAAAGCCAGACAATACCGTTTCCATAAGCTTGCCGGTCGGGCTGTCATCAATTGGTTCAGTGACCGACACAAGCGATACGCCGTTCTTGCGCAGGATTGCACGAATCATCACATGATCGTCAGAATTGCGAGCAAACCTATCAAGCTTCCAAACAATGCACTTTTCTACCGAGCCCTTGTGTTGGCGGCAATACTCAAGCATTGCCAAGAGTTGCGGACGGTTAGCGGCTTTTGCTGATTCGCCCTCGTCTCGAAATATATTCTCTTTAGGAAGTTTCCAGCCCTGCGCTTTAGCAAAATCAAAACAAGCTTTTTGTTGCATATCCAAGCTAGTACCCTGTACTTGTTCATCGGTTGATACCCTGACGTATGCTACACATTCCATAGTTAGAACTATTTTAGCATTATTTTAATCTGTTTTACCTTTTACTTTCTTAAAGTCTTGAACTAATCCAATGGCATACTGTGCCATTACGTCAAAGTCCTCAATCATTTTCTGTATTTCCTCGTCCGTCATGGTCAGCGCTTCGTCACCGAGTAAGTCTCTGGCTTGCAGAATCGTAATGACTTGGTTCGACCTAAATAGCATTTGCTCATTTAAGCAAAGCTATGACGTAGTGAACTCTCGTGAGTTTCTTAGGTGTAATTTACAAAAAGTAGAAAACTTTGGTTGTAATCTTGAGCACTTCCAAGCCCATAGTTCTATGCTTTATCGTTGCGTCAATTCTAGTGATTGTTCCGTGTATTGATTTTGTCGTTTTAAGACCTTTGGCTTCGTGCTTGAACGTGCCGACTAATTCAGCTGGGTAGAACTTTGTCGTTTTCTTTGGCAGACCGCTAGACTTCTTAAACATAAACCTAAGCAGAGCGGCTTCGTTACCCTCAAAAGGTATTTTGAAAAACTCAGTGATATAAAGCTCGTTTGTCTTATGGTCGAATCTGAGTTTAATCAGTTGGCTACGCACAAACGTATTCTTGCTTACGTCCTGCTGCAAGTTTTCAACTTTTGCGTCTAGTAAGTCGAACTTCAAATCTAGCTCTAACAACTTCGCATACATGACATGCAGTAACTGTTCTTGGCTTAGTTTCTCGCTGTTATTGTTTTTAGCCATGCACTCATTATTAAACATTACGACTCTAGGGAAAAATTTTGCGTGAGAACCGAGACAGAGATATAGAAAAGCATAAGAGAAGGTGGGGGTCAATAACTACACCGGCTATCCGCGCGGGGCAAGTCGCACAGGTTCGTGTACGACATGCACTAGCTACTAATAGTCATCGCACATTATTCGACAATGTACGACGCCTACCCCCCTGCTATATACAGGGGGATTGAACACTCACGCACAGAGACAGAGCAAGTGTTATGGGATTTAACACCTTAGCATGTCTAAAGTAGAATCTTATTTCCGTTCTTATCAAAGATGAAGAATTCATTGTCTTTAGTATCCTCTGCATTCTCGTCAATGGATTGCAATAACTCTACGAGCCTTACTAAGTTGAAATCATTGTCCATAATTGTTACCTCCTTATGTTAATTCGACCTAACAGTTTGGTATTATGAAGGAGTCTAGATCAGCACAGCTTGTAAAGAAGCCAATTTTTGATTGGTTGTACCCAAAAAGGGCAACCTCTCGAAAGCGCAGGGTACAACCTGTGTTGGTCTAGACAATCTAGAGGGGTTGTCCTTTTTTATTTAGGCCTCCCCATTACCAACATAATGGAGGAACAGCCATGGTGGACGACAATACCCCTGCCCCAAAGCCAACAGTTAATAAGATAAAAGTTTACCTCGCAGCACTCGGCATTCTACTACTCGTAAACCTCGGCGTCGAAACTGGAATAACCTTAATTGAAAACGCCACGCACCAATGGCTTTACCCTATCTTCCCCTTTACCCGCATTGGGCTTTTAATTATTACGATACTTGCAGCCAACTATTACATTCGCCGCCGCTCTGGCAGGCCTAAGCCTAAGCTGTGGTGGCGCATTGTAAAGCCAATACTCCTAATCTTAGTTGTGTACGGCCTAACCATGGGAGCTTGGCTCAGTGTGTCGAATGCTGACGCAGATCGCGCAGCAGCCGAGTTAGAAAACACTAGACGCTCGTTGCCCGCTGTGCCAGAGCCGACAGTGTTAACAAGTCCTGACGATACCCGATGAAATTAAGCGACGAAGAGCTGCAAGTAATCGTTCGATATTTTAAGCTATTGGCGGAAATAGAAAGCAGTATAAAATAACTAGAGATGGATGACAAAATTCGAGAAAATGATGATGAGAAATTCTGGATTCAAATGTCTGTACTTGAAATTTGCGCCCAAGCAGACTTTGCTAAAATGGCTTACAACAATATTGGTGAAAAGCCGGAACAAGGCAAGGAAAAGGCTGTATTCTCATCTATACATTCATTCTTGTCTCACTGCGCAATGATCTCTAAACTTCTCCAAGCTAAAGGGTCGCAGCAAACGATTGAAAACATACTGGATGTTCCGAGAGATTCAATAATTAATAAAAGAAAATTCCGCAATCACTTGGAGCACTATGACGCAGAGCTCAAAGCATGGATTCGACGGGCGGGCGAAGGCGCATCGGTAGTAAACCACCATGTCGGAAGCCGAGCAGATTTTCCAATTAAGAACGCGCTATTTGTGAGCTTTTATGACCCATTTACAAAAATATGCACCTTCGTAGATCGGGACTTTAACCTAGAAGAAATGTTTATAGAGTCACAAGAAATAAGAAATAAAGCCGACAAATGGCTTGTCTTGCACCCTATGCAGCCAATTTAACCCAGAGCTGCTTTAAGATTCATGCTCAGCTGTTTTAATAGCCCGTCATGACTCACTGACCACATGTCCATTAGGGAAGTATAGAGAGACCTCAGCTCATTTTCGCTTGCTAGCGCATCACCTCCAGAGCCAAATGGGCCGTCTGTTTCGGTTAGCACGCGGTCGGTCGGCAGGCTCATAATTAGCAGGCGGCCACGCTTGCTCTCAAGCATACGAGAATTGACTGAAAAGTAGCAGCCAAGCCTGATTGCATGTCCAGCCTCATCAACCGTTCCAGTAAACCAGTGCAAAATGACACGGCCTCTGCTCCGAGGTAATAGTTCTTCGATCGCATTGAGAACCTTAGTAGCCGATCGAGTGGAATGCACGGATAAGACTTTCCCTCCTGATTCAGCACATGCTTTCAAAATTTCCCTAAAGATACGTTCTTGATCTTGGACTGTATGCACATATTCCTTACCTGCGTCCATACCCACTTCACCGATGTAGCGAGTTTGATGGAAATACGTCATAAATAGTTCGAGTTCAGCATCAGAATTAGCATTTACAAGTTGCGGGTGCAGCCCAAGGGAAGCTCTAACATATTGCTTATCTCTAATTAAATCATAATTGCGAGGCCATGCACGCGGGGTTGTAGTTACGCCAACCGTGAGGATCTTTCCTGATTCGGATGTATCAATCGCGCCTTGCATATTGTCATAAAGATCAAGATGACGGTGAAGGTCAATATAGGTAAATGATTTTGCCATTACTTAGGTTCTGCCTTAACTGCGCCAACCAACTGACCCACTTCCGCCATACCCCTTCTGTAAACTTCTGCCAGCTCAACTTGCCTCTCTTCGGATTCATCGTCCAGCGGGCCAGTGCTATGTATCAAGGTATTCGCAACCGCTGGATTAGCCGCAAGTCTCTTGCTGGCAAACTGGAAAGATCGAATCTGGCGACCTTCTGCCTTTTGAGTATCGAGTACGATAGTACTTTTTAAGTCGGTAGTATAAGTAGTAGGATCGTTGCCTGCGCCCAAACCTTTTTCAAGAGCAGCGCGTCTAATAATACACGGCAAGCAGTAACCACAATGCTGAATACCAAGCCCTTGCCATCGTCCTTTAGTAGGAGATGAGCAAGACATGGACATCGGCACTATTGTAGCCAAAAGCTTTTTATTTTTACAATCTGAAGTCATTTCACCCTTAGTTTTGTTCCAGTAGGGATTTTCAATACCCCCTTCAATATTTAACATTTGCAATAAGTCATTCCACCTCGCCATATAGTACGGGTGAGTTGTCCTTGTGCTATGTGAGCCAAGCCTCAATTTATCAAGTGGAATATTCAAAGCAATTAAGCCATTCTCGGGAACTCTTAACGTGAACCGTTTTCCAAGGCCACTGCCTGCAAGAACACCGGCAGAGAAAAATAAGAACGACCTACCACGTGTAGTCATTTCTGACTTGCCAATATTCAGATCCTTAATACTCATCCATAGCCGAAGACGCTCGAATTTATTCTTGGGAAAGCTAGCTTTTAATACGTTAAAGCATTCTTGCTGAGCGCCGCTCGCAGCACCTTCACTCGCATGGCTAACTAGCAAAGGAGTTTTGCCGTTTTCCAATAAATCAACAGCGCCGATTAAGCTATCGAGACCACCTGAAAAAAGTGATAACGCATCAAACGGCGACTGCTTGCCTGCGGCCAATTTCTGCCGTTCATGCGCCAGAGTCAGCTTTGGCTTCTTGCGAAATTCAACAATCCATATATCACCGGTCAGAAAGCCCAGCATCTTGTTTAGCGTCAACTCCGCACCTTCCCATAGTTCCTTATTACTAACTGGTATAACAAGACGCATTTCACGAGTCCATGTATCTTGAGATTCTGTTTCACGCGAGACTTGAGTATCGGCTGCTTGGACATGCGCAGCGACTATCATTAGATCAATGGCTGTTTCTGTTGGAAAGACATCAATTTTTTGAAGGTCGTTAATTGCAGCTCCTACGCCATTGGCAAGCTTGCCGCCATTGTCTAAAAGGTTGAGTCGAGTAACGACTTCTCCTTCTTTTGCAGTTGCGCTAAATGAATCTTTGGATCCGTAATAGCCAGAGATTACATGTCGATTCATGTTTCGTTACTCTCTGCGTCCGCAAGTGATTCCAGTACTAGGAAGGCTTGTTCATAAACTCCATCAACAAAACTGGCAATCTTGCCGTCGGCTAGATCATCAAGTGAAGTTAGTCTTCCGTCTAAGGCATCCGCCACACCATTACGGACGAACTCGTGTACTTGGGTTTGGGCATTTTGAGCCGCATCAGTTGTTGCCGAGAACGCCATTAGGTTTGTGCCGATTTCGTTATAGAGTCGTGTTTCAATAGTATTACTTAAATAGATTTCAAATGTGGTTTGAAGCTGGTCAATAGTTAGATTATCAAGATCATTGATACCATTCTCAGCAAGCTCAAGCGTAGCGTCAATAAAAGCATCACGTGCTACGCCTGCATCTACTGTACCCGCAACAGGAAGTATATGATCCATAAGACCAGTAAATATTTCGGCAATAGGTCTACCTACGAGTCGTCCGAGATTAAGCTTATCAAGGGCAGCTAGCGCACCGTTCTGCGCAGCATCAGACAGGAAGCCTAATAGTCGAGTTCCGGCGACACGAGAAGATCCCATGCTCCTTGAGGCATTTTTAGCCCCGCCAGCGGTACTCGATATATAACCGCCGACTGACCGACCTAGGCTTGCCCTATCTGTGCCACCAGATCTGACAAATTTTGAAAAGTTTGCTCTAGGCGCTCTGAACCGCTTTGGATCTGCAGGTTCTGGAATAGGAGGCAGCTCTTGTAATGAAGGCGGAGGAGAAGTATCAGAATTGGCTGCAGGCGTACCCGTACCCTCATTAGGGCTAGGCTGTGTAGCAACGTCCCCGTCGGTATCTAACCAGCTCGGAATTAAAGGCGTACCTTTGCCAGAAGTTCCATTACTAGAGCTTGATGTTCCCACATTAAGTCCTAGTATTACCTATTGATACAACAGCTTTTGCTGCAGCGCTAAGAGGGCCATTAGCCTTAATAGTTGCCCATTTGTTCAGCAAGCCGTTAAAACGAGCCGAGCTTGCAGGATCTTTTAGGCAAGCGTTCCAGCCGCTTACTATCCACGTGCCAAGATTGTCAGTTGGAAGAGAATCAAGAAGGTCTAAGAGGTCGGCTTCTAAGCTAGGCTGCGCAGTGACTAATACCACAAGGCCGTCGCGGCCAGCAGGCTGAGTACGGAAATCATCAAGCATCAAAATTCGCTGACGAACTAGCTCAAAAACTTGATTGGCTTCAATGGTTGTAAGCTTCTGTAATTCTTTGGACATTCCTTGCACTGTGATCTTTGCCCCAAGCAGCCGTTGTGCTAAATCTGTAATACTGTCTAGCGCAGAGCTGCTTCCAAAATAATCTTTCTTGTCTTTAGCTACGAAGAGATATGGACGAAGATCGATACTCGCTAATTTAGGCTCAAGCGCACCCCACTCCAAGATTGAATCGGAGTTCAGCCAAGACTGTAATGTTTGGCTCGGTTTCTTGGCTGCCTTCTTCGCAGGTACTCCCGTAACCGGTACTCTGGGAGTTTCTTCTTCATGCTTCTTAGACGCTGTGGGCTTCTGTCCATTAGCAGCTTCCAAATCAGCTAACTCGGCGCACGCACCATCCGCTGACACCGCAGCCACACCTGCTATCTCATCGAATAGCGTTGGTATAAAGCGCTCTGCCAGCATAAGTTTCGCGAGTACAGGCAGCTTAACATCGTCACCAAAACCACGACCGATAGCGATGCTCTTGCGTAATAATAGAGCGTTAATAAACCGTTTGATCTGACGGGGGTTTCCCTGTGAGCCGCTTGCGAGGATAGGGCCAAGTTGATCGCCCATCATCAGCATATCCTGCACACTATCTGCTTTACCGCTTAATTCAGCCCTGACCGAAGCTGGATCAAATGGGGTGGCTTCCCATGGTCGTTTCAGCTTTTCGCGGGCCGCAGCAACTAATTTTACGAAATCAGGATCATCTTCGCCAAGCACGGACCCAACAAGTAGAAGCGTGATGTATATGTGTGTTTCTGTTTCACCTAGCGCCGGAATCCTGAATGGAATCTGTATCAGTTTTTCTAAATAGTTACGGCTATAGTCCCTCGGCCCTTCCGTGGCAGGAAGTTCAGGAAAGTGCTTTTTCACTGCGTATTGGATCATTGCTTCGTCTGCAGCTACCACAAACGCTGTGCTTTCAGTAAAAAGGAAAAGACGTATCGCTTCCAGTGTTTCAATGGCAGTATTAGGTAAGCAGCGATCGAGATCATCGACCAGAATAACTAACCGATTTACATCAGCGGCCTTAAGTAAATCCTTAAATGCTTTACGAAATTCTTCGACTTCCTCGGGTACGTGTTTGGGCTCTGCCGGCTTTAAGAAGCCATTGATCTTCTCAACAGCACCTCCCATTTCCTCAGCAGAAGGAAGTGTGTTTGGATTTCCTATCCAGCCCTTAACGGTCTCGACTACCGCCTGAACTTGACCCGGTGCTGGCGTACCCGTAAATGCATTCCAACCAATCGCTCCACCAACCTTGGCTAATTTTAGCCAGTTAATTCGTTTAAACGCCTCTTTCGCAGCATCGGCAGCCTTCGTACTCGCTGGCCGCTTTTCTACTAATGATGTCACTATGCTCTCAAGAAGTGCGATCTTAGCATCTTCAAATCCCTGATAGCGCCAGCCGTTGAACTTTATGCAAAGAACGTCTTTGTCTTGGTCAAGTCCTGATTCAATCATCTCAAGGACACTTGATTTACCTGCGCCCCAATCGCCGTGCACACCAATAGTTAGCGGCTTGTCGGGCTGCTCTTTAAGCAGTGCTATGATCGTAGTAGCTATAGCTTCGTTATTTAGAAAATCGACTTTGGTTTCATTGTCAGCAAGAATCATTCAACACCTCTTTGGATATGCTTGCATTATACTCCTAATACCATAAATAACATTCGTTGCAACTCTTACGCTTAAACCATTGGGGGTTCAACTACACCCGCTTAGGTTAACTGCTGATAGTACTTATCGTACATCTTAACAATCTGATGCATGCTAATCAGTTCAGTCTTTATAACGTTCCAAGTAGTCCTATCGATGGCTACCATTTTAAGATTTAGAAGCAAAGCTGGAACGAGGCGACAAATAGGGCGTATAGACCTATGATCGTACTCGTAATAGCTAATAGTATCGATACAATTCCAAGCCAATAGCGTCGCGCTTTAAATACGGAGATCGTACCATATAAAGCAGCCGACAAACCGATAATGAATACCAGGAAAGCCGGTAGTATTGAAGGGTGCGTATCGCCGCAATTGCCCGAAAACGCATCACTTATTCTAAAGCCAACCCAGACTGCGATAAGCTGTAATACAACGGCAAATAACCTCAAGCCAATAACATAGTACAGCCCCTTACGGCCACTCACATTCAGGGTTTTGTAGCTCATGCCGATCAGTATAGCTCACTGTCTCAACTATGTGGTGCATACTTATCAGTTCGGCCTTGATTAAGTTCCAAGTAGCCCTACCGATGGCTACCATTCCCACCGCGCTTAGACTAATCTCTCATAATTTTGACGAGGCAATAGATATTGGCACATAAAAGCTATACTAGTAGTATGCCTGCAAACAAAAAAGCCACCAATTCTCGCCCGCTGGCGATCAGCTGGACGATCAACACGCTATTCACTATCGTCGAGCTAATTACGGGCTTCACGATAGGTAGTCTTGCCCTAATCGCCGACGGTATGCGTAATCTGACGGACAGTGTAACCCTGACGATCGCCTATTTCGCCGAGCGGTTGAGCAAGCGTAAATCAGACGACATGCGGACTTTTGGCTATGGCCGGGTAAAGATCGTGGCTTCGCTACTCAATACCGGTATATTGTTCGCAGTCGCTATATTTATTTGCTTCCAAGCCGTCAGCCACTTCAATCAACCGCGCAGTATTTCCGGTGCAATTATTGCGCTTGTGGCGGGCGGTGGCGCTATCGTGAACGGTCTTGCGGCTATGTTACTACACAAACAGCGTCATGACCTTAATATTGGCTCGACATACACTGGATTGAAGTATGGCTCAATAGGTTCGGTGGGCATATTGATCGCCGGGGTGATCATACTCATCTTCAAATACTATTGGATCGATGACGTTGCCGGGATTGCTGTCGCGTTGATGTTGCTCTTCGCGACATTCAAACTGACGCGCGACGCTATGCATGTGCTATTAGAGGGCGTACCGACTTCGATTGAAATACGGCAAGTGAAGTCGTCTCTGTTATCACTAAATGGCGTCAGAGCTTTGGGCGACGTACATGCCTGGACGATTGAGCACGAGAACTATGCGTTTAGTTGCCACTTGGTCATGGATTATTCCGGTCGAACTACGAGCCATGAGATAGTTACCGAAGCAAAAAATATTTTACATGACACGTACGGCTTCACTCATACGACCATCGAGGTCAGATTAGTCTGATCTGTAATCTGAATTCATAACCTCATGTCCACAAACGTCACTATTGACGCCTACATCACTCAGTCCCGACTTTGGTACCCGCGAAGTGTATCTATAGAATGTCGATTCAGGAAGCCATTACCCTTATGACGAATGATACCCCCGACAATCTCGAGGGTAAGTTTATCTGGAAGCGCGACCTGCTATTCCTGCGGGCAGCCCAGCAACAGATCGCTCAGAGATCTCAATAATTTCCACCGTGCACTTTCCTCTGTTTTTGTCTATACTCTAGAATATAAAGCATGAGCTATGCACTATGACATTTGGTAGATTCAGAAAGTACATCAGCAGGATAGACCGTAAGCTACTGGTCGTTATCGGCTTGTTTGTTGTTGTCGGTCTGATTACATTAGCCATCACCAAAGCCGCTCCCCAGTCTATCAGCGCTGAGGTAGAGAATGGAATACCGGCAAAAGGCGCAACTTTCGTGACCGATCCATTGGCTTCTAGTGGCAGTGCAGTAGCGTTTGGTTCGGGCACCGGTAATTCACCATTCCAAAAACTGTCATCGGTCAGGACTCCGCCGGCGCCGTACAACAAACTGATTGGTCCAGGCGTAACTACCGGAAGTCAAAAATTTTACCTGGGTTATCAAAACCTCAGCAATCCGTTTAGTTTTGTGGCGGTTGATCCAAAGAATAATTATACAGCCATTACGTATACCTCGCCGCTGGCAACTGAATTTACGGCTTCGGGGATGGCAGTAGGCGCCGACAATAATGTGTACATCGGCACCAAATCCACGGTTAATACGCATATTTTCAAGTTCACGACCGCCTCGCCGAAGCTCGTCGATCTCGGTGCTGTACCAGTTGATATTCGGGCTTCAGTTAAGCAGACATACATCTGGGATCTCACGGCCAGTCCCGTCGATCATCGCCTGTATGGCTGCACACAACCGTCAGCCGACCTAATCAGTTATGACCCGGCCGCTGCTACGCCACGCATCACTAATCTTGGGACGGTAGATAGTACTAATCAGTCTGCCCGCTACTGCGTGGCCGACCCGACATACCCCTACATATACGTAGGTACGGGGAGTGTCAATCCAAAGATCGTGGCCTACAATACTCAGACCAAGCAGATGACTGTCCTGAGTAATGTGACGGGACCAGGCTATGCCAGAGTTTGGCTGGGCAGCGACAACAAAATATACGGCACATATAGTGACGGGGTAGGGCCAATAACTATCAGTAATGCGGTCGTAACCCCGGTTACGCAAACAACCAGTCTCTCTTCAGTCTACGCATTTAGTAATGGCGACAAGATTGCGCTCAGCCCGGATAACGCTTCGGTTGTGGTGAGACACCCCGATGGGACCCAAGATACCCGGGCTTACAGCTATGGCGGCTCATTCCCACCCATCTTTCGGCTGGCGCAGGGTCCGGACAATGCTATCTACGCCGGAACTGTCTTGCCATATTATTTAACCAGGTTTTCGCCCGCCGCGCCCGCCGCAGCCTTAACCAATCTCGGCTACCTTGGCGGTGGGGAGCCCTATTCTATGGTGGCCTCTGGTGGCAAGCTAGTGATGGGAGCCTATTCGGCTGGCGCTCTACTGCTCAACTATGACCCGGCTCTACCGGTTGCGCCGAATCCATACATAAATCCTAAGTGTAGTGCCACGACAAATCTGCCTAACCCACAATGCATACAGAATATTGCCGGCTTGGATAACGCTCGGCCATCCGGTGACTTACGCCCTAAGCCGCTAATTGCAGCACCCGATGGCAATCTTTATACTGGCTCTGTCGGACACTACGGCCAGACCAATGGCCCGTTGATTAAGTGGAATCAGTCCAGCAACACCGCCTCAGCCTATTATCCTTTTTCTAATCTTGGTATCTCGTCGCTGGCAGCGGCGCCTAGTTGCCAGGGCATAACCACTGCGAATGCCTGCCTAATCGCGGGAACGACAATTGGAGTTGGAGGCGGCGCTACGTCGACCGCCACAACCTCGCCGCTCTTTATTTGGAATACATCGACCAACTCTATGGTCAAGCAGTACACGATTCCGGCCGTCACGGGCATCGTCGCCATCTCGTCTCTAGTCTTGAATCCGGCCACTAATTACGTCTACGGTATTGCAAATAATACTCACGGTAGCTACTTATTTATCTTCAATCCAAGAACCGGCACATTTATCAACGGTGGTACCAAACTGCCGTTCATAATCCCTAATTATGACAACCTTGCCATCGGCTCCGACGGTAACATCTGGGGAATCTACGGGACAGGAATATTCAAGATTAATGTTACGACTAACACCGTTCAATCTGTAGCGACCGCACCTGTGGCAATCACAGCGGGGTTTGCCCTAGTAAAGAACGCGGCGAGCGGCGATAAGCTCTATTTTGGCTCAAATGCAGATCTATATGTCTACAAACTCCCGGCCACGCCCTAACGACTCCTAGACGAAGCTGGCGTTGTGGCATCTCTCGGCGATGAATTCACCTACAAATCATATACCGCCGCCGTCACCACTAGCTCATTTTAGTCGGTTGAAGCTCGCCCCGCCCATCGCTACCAATACCGAGGCCTCCCCAATGTACTTTCACTTACATAAGCGTATACTCAAAAATAGAGCATTAGCATTACACTATGAAATTTGATAGGTTGAGAAAGTACATCAGCAAGGTAGACCGTAAGTTACTGATCGTTATCGGTCTGTTTGTCGTTGCCGGTCTGATTACATTAGCCATCACCAAAGCCGCTCCCCAGTCAATCGGCGCTGAGGCAGAGAACGGCACGTTAGCCAAAGGCGCGACTTATGTAACTGATTCATCGGCCTCTGGTGGCAGCGCAATAGCGTTTGGGTCTGGCAGCTCCGGCTCCGGTACGTTCCAGAAACTGTCATCAGTCAGAACCCCGCCGGCACCTTATTCTAAGCTCATCGGCCCTGGCGCCACTGCCGGAAGTCAGAAGTTTTACCTAGGCTACCAGAATCTCAACTATCCGTTTGCTCTTGTCGCGGTCGATCCAAAGAATAATTATACAGCCACGACGTATATCTCTCCGGTGACAACAGAATTTACGGCCTCTGAGATGGCAGTAGGCGCCGACAATAATGTGTATATCGGCACCAAATCAACCGTTAATGCGCATATTTTCAAATTCACTGCTGCCTCCCCCAAGTTAATTGATCTCGGAGCAGTGCCAGTTGATCTACGGAATTCTACCAAACAGACATACATCTGGAACTTTGTGGCCAGTCCGGTCGATCAGCGCCTGTATGGCTGCACCTATCCATCAGCGGACTTAGTCAGTTATGGCCCGTCGGACCCTATCCCGCATATTAGCAATCTTGGGACGGTAGACAGCACTAACCAATATGCCCGTTACTGTGCGGCCGACCCGACATACCCCTACATATATGTAGGCACGGGGAGTGTCAATCCAAAGATCATTGCCTACAATATCCAGACCAAGATAGTAACCGTGCTACATAGCTTGACAGGATCAAGCTTTGGGAATGTCTGGCTCGGGAGCGACAACAAAATATATGGTACAAACGGAACGCAAAAATTTAATCTAAGCAATGGAGTAGCGAAACCAGTTACGCAAGTCGTTACTCCAGCCTCGGCCTACGCCTTTAGCAATGGCGACAAGATCGCCCTCAGCTCTGACAACGCTTCGGTGGTCGTGAAACATCCAGATGGTACCCAAGATACCCAACCCTATACCTACGGCGGGTCATTCCCGAGCATCTTTCGGCTGGCCCAAGGCCCCGGCAATGATATCTACGCTGGCACCGTCTTACCATTTTACTTAACCAAGTTCTCGCCCACTGCGCCGTCAGCCGGGTTGGCCAATCTCGGCTTCCTGGGCAACGGCGAGCCCTACGCCATGCTTGCCACCGGCGGTAAGCTGGCAATTGGAGCCTATGCAGCAGGTGCCCCACTGCTCACCTACGACCCATCACTGCCGGTTGTCCCGAATCCGTACATAAACCCTTCATGTAACACCGCCGTAAATCCACCTAATCCACAATGTATACGGGATATTACCAGCCTCGACCCGGCGCGGGGACCCGATGATTTACGCCCTCAGCCGCTCATTACCGGGCTCGACGGCAACCTCTACACTGGATCTATCGGGCACTATGGGCAGACCAATGGTCCACTCATCAAATGGAACCAGCAGGGCAACACCGCATCGGCCTATTACCCCTTCCCTAATCTTGGCATCGCGTCCCTGGCGGCGGCGCCTGTCTGCCAAGGAATAACCACTGCGAATGCCTGCCTGGTCGCGGGAACGACCACGGCCGTTGGAGGCGGCGCCACGTCCACTGCAACGACGTCGCCGCTGCTCATCTGGAGCACCACGACAAACAGCACGGTCAAACAGTTCGCGATTCCGTCCGTCGCTAATATCAGCTCCATCACAGACCTGATCCTGAACCCAGCTAATAATTACGTCTACGGTATCGCCAATAATCCTACTGGCAGCTACTTATTTATCTTCAATCCAAAGACCGGCACTTTCGTAAACGGCGGCACCAAACTACCCTTCTCCGGGCCGATCTACAACAGCGTCGCCATCGGTTCCGACGGAAATATCTGGGGAATCTACTCCAGCGGAATATTCAAGATCGACGTCACAACGAACGTAGGCCAATCGGTGGCAACCGCACCCCGACCTATCACCGTTGGATTTGCCCTCGTCAAGGGCAGCACGGGCGACAAAATATACTATGGCTCGCAGGCCGATTTATACGTTTACAACATCCCGCCGAAGCCCTAACGACTTAGATCTTTTAATTACTGCTATGATAAATCAATGGTAGAACTCGTCGGTATTCTCAACATTACACCGGACAGCTTCAGTGACGGCGGGCAGTACTTTGACACGGCGGCGGCGCTGGCCCATGCCGCTCAAATGATCGACGATGTCGCCTTTATCGATGTCGGTGCCGAGTCGACTCGCCCCGGGGCGGTAGCTTTAACCGACGATGAGGAGTGGCAGCGGCTGGAGCCGATCCTGACAGTTTTAATTCCAAAATATCCGGGCAGGATTTCCCTCGACAGCTATCACCCCGCAACTATCCGGCGCGCCTTCCAGATTGGCCCAGTCATTGTCAACGATATCACCGCTTTCAACAATCCGGAGATGGTGCGGGCCGTCGAGGATTTGCAGCCGACGGTTATCATCAGCCACCACCCCCGCATGGGCATCCAGGAGGCCCACCGTTTGCAGCCCGTCTCCACCGTGGAACAGGTCAGAGATGATCTGTTGACCAAAGTTCAGCTGCTGATGAGCAGGGGACTGCGACGCGACCAAATCATCCTGGACCCGGGCATCGGCTTTGGCAAAACGATGGCGCTCAACGAACAACTGCTGACCTTCGCCGCGCTAGTGCCGGACTTTGACGTCATGATCGGCTATTCCCGCAAACGCTTCCTCGGCGACCATCGCATGGATCTGGAGCCTAATCTGGCAGCAGGCAAAATCGCCGCCGGTAGTGGTGCCAGATACCTGCGGGTCCACGATGTCGCCGGCCACAAGCATGACCTGGCAGTGTGACCCAATAGTAGACAAATAACAGATTGCTAACAATTACGCATATTCATTGTGAGATAAGCTACTGACACCTGTGCTCAGGAGATTAAAATAGCTATCCATCGACCTGTGCGGCATACGCCCCAGGCCGAGAACCTTGGCAAGCAGACAGAGAAATTGAGTAGATAACGATATACGTGGTGAGCGACAAGATATATAAAACAGTTATAGTCTTTTCGCTCAGCAAGTGTGTCAAGAGTACACACATATTCGCTTCAATAGCGAAACCGGCTGACAAAACAGAAGGGTTCCACCATGACGACCCAGCACTCCGCAGCCAAGAGCTCAACGCGCCCGGACATCAAAGTCCCCGTGCCGTTCAGCTCAGGCACGCTGACGCTCAAGGTGTACTTCGCCGGCGGCTTCAGCGAGCTCAGTGGTCGAGCCCGGGACACCATCCTCGGCTCCGCTACGACCGCCCTGCTGCAGTTCCCGACCCTGCTCCACCAGAGCACCACCGGCGACAGCCAGCACAGCGATCAGTCCCGCGGCTACGGCACCGACCCCGCCCAGGGCGAGCGCCAGCAGGACAGCGAGACCCGCGAGGCACGCACCACCATCTCGAACGAATACGGCCAGATCACGGTCGAGCTCGTGCTCGAGAACGCAACGGTTCGTGTCCCCGAGCAGATCATCAGGGCGCTCAACGGCACCACCGCAAGCGCAGTCCTGAACTACGCCACAGCCGCCATCACCGGCACTCCCGCGGTCGACGACGCGTTCATGCAGCTCGTCCGTGGTTGGAACAAGGCCGAAGAGGCACGGACCGGCGAGATGCTGATGGACGCTGGCTCTTCGCTGGTGGGCACTGGCACGCACAGCTCACGCTGACCTCGGTCGCGTGACGCGGTGACACTGCTGGTACGCCAATACTGAAGAACCCTCGGCGTAGCAGCGAAACACCAACACGGTAGTGGCAGGCAGCGAGCCAGAGAAGACTCACGCCTACCCGGTGTGTACCCCTTCCTCTTCCTCGTCTGCTTGCCATTACCGCCCCCAAGGCGGCATTTGGCTATTATCTGTTATGATATTGACATGAAAATTAAGATAGTATTATTCGATGCGGCTGGCGTCCTCGTTTTGCCGTTAATACGGCTCGTCAGTATGACTACATGTCATAGATGAGGAATGGCGATATCGACGCCGGAGTTCAGAGACTCGGTTTTTTGTACCCACAATGTGGCCACAAAAAACCGAGTCTGCCGAGATGGCTTGCCAAAACAGACGCTTAGTGGTGAGTTTTCTCGACCAGCCGCCGGAGTTCGGCGATTGCCTCGAGCTGTTTTTTGTTCTGCTGCATCAGCTGCTCAATCTCTTCCTTGGCGGCGATGTCGGTGTTGAGGTCGCGCCGGGCCTGGGCGGCGGCAATGCCATCCATCCGCTTGGCGGCGATCAGCAGAATCGCGCCCTGTAGCGCGGCCAGCATCGACAAAAACAGGTTGAGCAGGATATACGGATAATTATCCCAGTGGTGGAAGCTAGGGTCAGTATTCATGAGAGCCCAACCGGCCATGAAGGCAATAAACAGCGTCACGAAGGTCCAGCTGCCCATAATGTTGCGTAGCCGGTCGGCCGCCCGTTCGCCCACGGTCAGCGATTGTTTATTTTGTTTGTGCCAGTTTACTAAGATGCGCATCATGCTCCCCATATTGTAAGGCATAAGCGGAAATATAGAAAAAGGCCCGGCGGATACCGGGCCCATATGTCATGTGCGTGTGGATGTGCGATTTATAGATTCTTGAGGAATCGGTCGATCTGCGAGATCTGAGCATCATTGGTGCTCGTGAACTCAAAGGATAAACCACTGCTGTTCTGTGATGTTGTCATGTTACTCATACTAATTACTACTTACCTTTACTAAACTTTTTGTTTTTTGATTTTTGTTTGTTGGAACGTTTTTGTTTGTTACTCAACACTCAGTATTATACATGAACTTGCTTTTTTGTCAATGTATTTTATTTGTGTCTGGTCTCAATCTCCTCATTTTACCTGTCCATACCTCTTATGGCAATATGTATATTGTGGTAATTATTGCAACGCCAATAGGGTTAGGCAGGGCAGGGTGGTCAGCCGTAGCATGTACGAAACACCGCAAAAACGATATAATACTCATGCTAATGCAGTTATCGCTCGAGGGATTTGAGGAGGTGAAGCTGAGTGGGGCCTTGGACGCGCCGCTGGTTTTTGTCGACATCGAAACCAATGGTCTGAACCACATCAGTGGCCGGGTCATCGAAGTCGCCGCTATCCGGGTCGAAAACGGCCGGATCACCCGTGAGTTCAACCAACTGATCGATCCCGAAACCGAATTACCGCAATTTATCACTTCTCTCACCGGCATTCGCAATGAAGATTTGCGCGGCGCCCTACCCTTCCGCCAGATTGCCGACGAACTGCACGACATCCTGAAGGGCGCCATCTTCGTCGCCCACAATGTCCGCTTCGATTATTCTTTCCTGAAGCAGGAATTTAAGCGAGTCAATCAGAACTTCCTGCCCAAGCAGCTCTGCACCGTTAAACTGTCACGGGTACTCTACCCCGAGCAAAAGAGCCACAAGCTGGAGAGTCTGATCCAGCGCCACGGCTTCAGTTACGAGAAGCGCCACCGGGCTTACGATGATGCGCTGGTGCTCTGGCAATTTATCCAACATGTGGCGCGTAGCTTTCAGCCCGAAGTCATTGAGATTGCCGTCAAGAAGCAGCTCAAGCAGCCGGCCATGCCGAAGAATATCAAGCCCGAGCTGGTCAAAGGCCTGCCGGCGGCGCCCGGCGTCTACATCTTCGAAGATGATCAAAACAAGCCGCTGTACATCGGTAAATCAATCAACATCAAGAAGCGCGTGCTGCAGCATTTCGGCCACGACCACGACGACAACAAAGAGTTCAAAATCGCCCAGACCGTCAAACACATCTCCACCATGCAAACTGGCGGCGAGCTGGAAGCGCTACTGTTGGAATCGCGCCTGGTCAAAGAAATGATGCCGCTGTACAACCGCCAGTTACGCCGGACAGACAAGCTACTGCTAGTCCGCGCCACCCCTGACGACGCTGGCTACCTCCACGTCAAACTCGAGGAAGCCAACGGCCTGAGCACCGAAGACCTGGGCAGTATATTGGCCGTCTACGAGCGGCGCTCGCGGGCCAGATCGAGCCTGCAAGATCTGCAAAAAACCTACGATCTCTGCCCCAAGCTTTTGGGACTCGAAAAGTCGAGCGCCGCCTGCTTTTTGTACCAACTTCACAAATGCCGCGGGGCCTGTGCCGGCCACGAGCCGGCCGATCTGTACAACCAACGCTTGCTGACCGCTTTCGAACATCAGCGGATCCGCGAGTGGCCGTACCAGGGCGCTGTCTTAGTTCAAGAGAAATTCAACGAGACGATGATCAGCAGTGGTATCATTGTCGACCAGTGGTGTGTCATCGGCGAAGTCAGCCAGCAGGAATACTGCGAGCCCGAAGTCCAGACTCACACCAAGACCTTCGACCTGGACACCTATAAAATTCTGCAGAACTTCCTGGCCACCAAATTTCATAAACTGATCATCCAGCCATTATCACAACAGGACATGCAGCAACTGGGCGTTTAGCTTTGGTATACTGAACACATGCGCCTCTATTTATCGTCGTACCGTTTCGGTAACAACCCCGAGCAAATCCTGAAGCTGACCACTGGCAGGCGGGCCGCCGTCATTGTCAACGCCATGGATGGCGTTTCGGATAAAGAGCGGTCTGAGATAGTCCAAACAGACATGGAGAGCCTGCAGCGGCTTGGTTTTACCCCCGAAGAAATCGACCTCCGGAATTACTTCGGCAAACGCCTGGAGCTGACCGCCAAAATGGTTAATTTTGACTTTGTCTGGGTACATGGTGGTAACGTCTTCGTGCTGCGCCGAGCTTTCAAGATGAGTGGTGCCGACTGGGTGCTGACGGATATGCTCCGAGAAGATCAGATTGCCTACGGCGGGTTTGACGCCGGCATTTGCGTGTTGCAGCGCGACCTCCACGGCCTTGAGCTGGTCGACGATGCCGTCGAAGTCCCCGAAGGCTACATCCTGGAAACGCCTTGGGAAGGCCTGAAGACCTTCCGTTATTCATTCGCCCCGCACTACAAGTCCAGCGACCCCAAGTCGGCCGCTATGGAAAAGGTTATCGCCGCCTACAGCGCCAACGCCACGCGCTACGTCACCCTCGGTGACGGTGAAGTGCTGGTTATCAACGGCAACGAAGAATTCGTCGATTTCTAATCGACAATAACCGTGGCCTTCATGGTTGCGTGTATCCCGCAGTGGTAGGTGTAAGTGCCCGCCTTCATGAAGGTGAAACTATAGGTCTGGTTTTGCGAGATTGGTGAGCCGTCGGGCGCATCGCTGGATGATGAGTCGGCTACGATGCTGTGCTGAGTTGAGTCCTTGTTGGTCCAGGTCACCTTTTGGCCGACTTTGACGCGAATCACTTGCGGGCTGAAAGCAAAGTTATCAATCGCAACCGCGGTGGCTTCAACTGCCTTCGAAGTATCTCCTGATGCCGAGCTACTCGATGAATTACTGTCCGACGAAGTCGCCGGCATCGGCATATTTGAATCTGTCTTATTCGAACGCATAGCCAGCACGCCAAACACTGCGCCACCGACGATAATCAAGCCTAACACAATACCTACAATAATCTTTTTATTCATACTCATAGTGTATACCCTGCAGCAAGCTTTAGCCTACAGTTGGCCGCGGCGCTTAAGTTCTAACGAACCGAGCAGTTCGTATGGCACCCAGAATCCTAGATCACGCGTCCATAATTGCTTGGACCGGCGGTCAAACCTGCGCGGCAGACCAGCAGGTATGAGGGGATTGATACCGAGCTTCCTTGCTTGCATAGCCACTCGGCCGACATGATGCGCCTGGGCAACGATGATCAGATTCAGCTCTGGCTCGCCATGCTCTTTCATGGTTTGTTGAATGAATTTGAGCATACCCCACGATCCGGCGCTGCGGCTTGGAACCTTTGAGATGGGTACGTCAACCAGATTGATGCGATCAAGTGGCTGCGATTTCAAGATACGGTCAAGGTCCTCTTTCTTCTTTTCTGACAGATCAACTTCATGTACAGTCTCATCTCCAGAGACACGAGTGCTGAGCCACATTGCACCGTACGTGTTTTTGTCAACAAATAGCTTCCTGTTATCGGTAGCTAAAAGAAAGCCGGTATCGGCCAGCTCGGCATTAACACTCTCTGGACCGATACTGGTACCAAATGAGAACGCGCCCACAGCGTTAGCCCTACTGAAGTCGTCAGTTACCTCATTATGACCCAGCGCCGATCGTAAGATACCCATGAGTAGTGCTTAGTATACAGCAAATAGATCGTGTATGAGCGCCGTGTACCGGTCTGCTACTTTACGAGCAGCGAATCATCGGGCTGATGTGCAAAGCGGTCGGCCGCGTACTGCCAGTTGACGACGTTCCACCAGGCTTTGACATAATCAGCCCGCTTGTAGGTGTAGTCCAGGTAGTAGGCGTGTTCCCAGACGTCAAGCCCGAGCAGCGGCGCCGGGCCGCCCTGCATCAGTGGCGAATCCTGATTCGGCGTTGTGATAATTGATAGATCAGGTTGCAACCACGCCCAGCCGCTACCGAAGACGGCCAATGATTTGGCCTCAAATTCTTCGGTGAACTTCTGGAAACTGCCGTATGTATGGGTAATGGCGTCAGCCAAAGCGCCACTCGGTTCACCGCCACCGTCGGGGCTCATAAATTTCCAAAACAGAGTGTGATTATAATGGCCGCCACCGTGGTTGCGCACCGCCGTGCGGATGCTCTCCGGCACACTATCTAGGTTCTGGAGCAGTTCGAGCAATGGTTTTTCCTGAATCGACGGATCCTGGCCCAGGGCAGCGTTCAGTTTATCAACGTAGGTCTGGTGGTGCTTGCTGTGGTGCAGCTCCATGATTGTCTTGCTGATATATTTGCCGAAGGCATCGTAGTTATAGTCAAGTGCGGGCAGAGTGTACATAGATAGTCTCCTGAGATTACATGTCAGGATCTAGTATACGCTGCTGCTAAGTGGCGCAGAAGACTGTCCAACCAGAACACTACGTTCGTCGGCAGCTGCGTAAAATGCATAGTCAGCGTCATGAAACGACTGAAAATCTCTCACAAAACCTGCATCGTGTAATGTAGGGTCTTCGAGCAGTGCGGAAGTTGTCACATTAACACGCGGTATCTCATGATCGTCAGTAATCAGGCCAGCATTGAGCAAAAATTTAGGAAAATCTTCCATCGTACCTAGGATGGCAAATCTGGAAGGGTCTGTCCCCGTATAACTGGCTTGAAAGTTTCGGACATTGTCACTCAGCGCAAATTCCGAAAATGGTAGATCGGGATCTTGACCTGTTTGCCAGCCGCGTAAACTAGGGTCAAAATGTTTTTGCTGCTGCAAATATCTGTAATGCGATACCATTCGCGCTAATGGGTCGCGCACGACGGTCATCTGACGGACCTCGCGGTCTGCAGCAACGCCCTCAAAGGTGTTCACTACGAAATGTCCTACTATTGCATCCCCTTTTCGGAAAGCCACTTCAGGCGAAGTTGCTAGTGCTCCCCTTGCTTTCAATATGCTATGTGTTAATTGCGGCGGCAAATATCCAATTGCATTCGCAATTGCTATGTGTGCCGGTCTTTCACGCCGCAGTAATTGCCGATCACTCCTTAGGAGCTTTTGCGAGCTCATATCATATACATACACCTGTTTGGAACCATGGTGCTCTATGACTGCGTTGCGGAGTGACAAGCCCGCCGTTTTGGGTACATGGACGAATATGTCGACTGGTGACAGCTTCATTGTCATATTATATAATATAGATTATAAAATTGCAATGTACTCGCTATTTGGCTACGGCTGATTAGCGGATACGAGTCATCAGGCGCAGGTTGGCGAGATAGGTCTGAGCATCGAGCTTGGGGTGGATGTTCAGGTAGTGCATGTGCTTCTTGACGAAGGAGATCTCGTTATTCGGGTACTGCGAGATGTTGGTGCTGTAGCTGGCGACGGTGTTGTAGAGTTTGTTGTCGACCATCCCCTGCAGTTCTTTTTCAATATCAATGCCTTCTTCAGTCTCAAAATAATTAACTTTTTGGCGAAGTCCGGCCATGGTTATACCGTGACCTTTGGCTTTTTTTGCTTCTTGATCTCTTTATTGCCCTTGTTCTTTTCCTTTGACATAGTTATGTCCTATCCGAGTTATAAGCACCTAAGATATGTGCGTCTAAGCCTAAGTATACACTTTTTGACATCATTTGTCGCCCCCAAGCCAGTTTGACAGCGAGGTTACCTGGCATAGCTTGCGCAGTAATCGTAAGAGCTGTAGGCTAAAGGTAAGATTAGGGAGTGACGTATGCAACCTGACGACAAGACACAAAAGGCCGCCAAAGACATTAGCCAGACTATCGACAAGCAAGATCCTCCTGCTGGTTACCCCGTCGCTGAATTGCTTGATGCGCCGGTGAAACCTCTACAAGCAGCCGTCGTCGAAGCCACCTCCAACCATAGAGTCGTCTTTATCATCGGTGGTGCTGGGATACTATTCGCGGTCGGGATACTGCTGGCTGTGTTTAGTTTTGTGCTTCTGGGAATAATTCTGGTTGCCGTAGCAGCAATACTGGTACTGCTCGGCGTTTTTCTGCCGATCCGCTGAGCTTGCCGAGCGGGGGCTGGCTACTTACACCAGCTGCTGATATCGCCGTGGTAAGCCAGGCTGGCTTGGCTGAGACTGCAGAGATCAACTTCTTGGGCCTTGGGCTGCTGCTGATGCGAGACAGCCATAAATAGTGACCGCACGAAACCGTACGATGGCTGTTCCTGCACCACGCTGTAATCATTCGGGTAGCCAGCAGCTTTGGCCAGGGTGTCGTAAGCATCCTGACGGTTCATGGTGGCGTCGCTGAGATGATAGGCGAGAGCTGTCCTCTGGTCGTACGCCATAGCGCCAATCTGATTACGAATGGTGGCCTCGTCTATACCCCGGCGCTTACTGACGTAGCTAACGAAATCGTCGTATTCATTATTTACTTGCTTCTGCAGGGCAGCAATTTCGTCAGATGTCAGCTTGCGGTACGGGTTACCGACGTCCTTGGACTTGCCAGCTGTGATGGTTACGGATTCAATGCCATTTTGAGTGACGACGCCGCTACCGAGCAAGCCGCTGTCTTCGGATAGTACGGTATTGTAATATTGGAACGGCCCCATAATAACGCCGATGCTACCGACATCACTACCGTAATCAACTAAGATCTTGTCGGTGCTGGCGGCCGCCCAATAGGCACCTGAAGCACCCGTACCGCTGATGTGGGCATAAATTGGCTTGTGAGTCTGGCTGCGGTAATACTCAACACCGTCGGCAATGGCGTGGGCTCCGTAAATTGTGCCGCCGGGCGAGTTGATTTCCAGGATAACCCCTTGGATAGAGCCGTCAGCGACCGCCCGATAGAGTTCGTCCTTGACGCTATAACCGGCAGTTTGCGAATCAAGCGCGCTAAAAATCCCACCTGATCCAGCGTCGGTCCCGGTTATCACACCGCTGACAGGAATCGATAGGAGTTGGTTAGGACTCGAACCATAGACCGTCGTGTAAGCTGAGGCTGGTTCTGTTGCCGTCGCACCACTAACCGCGGCAACCAGAAATATCATGCTAAACACAAAGATAATAAAGCCGCCAAACAAGCACAGCATCAGGACATTCCAGGTAACAACGATGTTGATAACCCGCTTCACCAGAGATTCGAAGTAACCGTTGCCAAGGAATGCCATATAACTTTAAGTATCTCACAAGGCGTGGTTAAAACGCTAGCGTTTACGTGGCGGGTGGTTAGAGGTTCACATTGCCGAGTAAATGGCCGACGGCATAGGTGACTGCCATGGCCGCCCCGCCACCAACAAAGACGCGCAGCGAAGCAGCTATGCGGTGGCCGCCGCCCAAGATAGCGCCAATAGCGCCAGAAATGGCCAAGGCAACCAGGGCGCTGATAGTAATCGCCCAGACACCAGCGCTACTACTGGCAATCAGCGCGGCCACTATCGGCACAGCGGCCCCAACCGAAAAAGCGATTGCCGAGGCGACCGCCGCCTGGAGCGGATTTGCCAATGCTGCATGGTCAATGCCGAGCTCATCACGGGCGTGGGCCGCCACCGCATCGTGGGCGTGGAGCTGCTGCGCTACTTGCTTGGCGAGCTCTGAGTCCAGGCCGCGCTGTTCGTATATCCAGGCCAGCTCGGCCAATTCTTCGGTAGGATTGTTGGCAATCGACTTCTTTTCGATAGCAATATCAGCCTTCTCGGAATCCTTTTGCGAGCTGACTGATACGTACTCGCCGGCAGCCATTGACAGTGCACCGGCCACCAGCCCAGCGATACCGGCCGTCAGTATAACCGCATCATTCTGTGAGGCCGCCGACACGCCAAGCATCAAGCTGGCCGTCGACACAATGCCGTCGTTAACGCCCAGCACTGCCGCCCGCAACCAACCGGCACGCTGTGATTTATGCTGTTCTGAATGGGGACTTTTGTATTCGCTCATCTAGACTATTATACTCTAGCGAGCTGTATTAATCGTCTGGTAGCGTAGCGTCTTCTGTACATATCATACTCGGGAAATTTTGACATTGGCCATATCGTACTCATACCGGCAAACCTAGTCGCATGCAGTAATAGCGGATCGCCATTATGATCTCGATTGCCCGTAAAAACAGTCGCGTGCTTGACTGGAAATGCCGCCCAGTTTAGCAATACACCATTCTCATATACTGGTATAAAATCTACAGGCTCGATGGCCGGCGATGCTATTCCGAACCACACGATATCGCCACACCGCATTGCATCAGAGTCAGCTACGTCTTCGAAGTACATCGTATCGACATACATCTCGGCACGATGCAGCCCAGGCGGCAACTTGATATCAAACAGGTCGCTCATAGCTAAGTGTGCCAGGGAGATGCAGTTTACCCCGCCCCTTCTGGCGTCTTCGTGGCTTCGGACGACATCCGGGCCTTGTGTAAAGTCATAGGGGAATGGCGGATCAGTGTATTGGCCAAGTACGTCGTGCTGATCAAGTACGCTGCTCATCGGACTCGCCCCGACTTCCCTTGTGCCACTCGACTGCCGTCAAAAATGGTGCAAACAAGTCATCTTCTATCGTTATGTTACGTTCGGCAAGCTCGTCCGGGCTCGGATCGCCAGCCTGGAAGTCTATTGATGGCATGTCAGATAACACACAGAGCGGCGTCTGCTCTGTACCTTCGCCCATGGCAAGCACGGCAGCTGCGGCCAGACCACCGGATACATCAGCCAGCGTGACACCAAACGGGCGGCCGAATAAGTCAGGCGTGCCGACATAATCCCGCGTGGCCTTGAAGCCACTATGGGCCAAGGCAATGCCCGATGTGCCACGTCGTAGCGGCCGGCTGGTACTATCGGTGATGATGACTCCGAGCTGGGTCAGGCCATGCTTGTCAGCAAGATACTTTCGAACACTGTTGGCTGTGGCTTGCGCATCCCGTGGCCACAAAATGTAGTGTCCATCACCATTTGACTCATCAACGCCGGCCATCGGAATCAGGGTATGGTTGGTGACTGTGAAATGGAAATTGTAGGCGCTTAGAGCTGCTGACACGTACTGGTCTGATTCCCGAATCACCAAATCATCTTTAGTGATATCGGCATGGCCCATGACACTGCCTTCGCATATCGAAACAATCTTGGAGGTTATCGCGACGATGCTACCCTCACTAATTGTCGGCAAAGCATCATCGAGAACTTCAAAGAGGCTGACAGTACCGGCCACAAGCTTGGGTGTTTTGACTGCCGTTACATTCATAATGTCTCCAATCTGTGTTAGGGTAACGAAAACTGCTCCAATAGGAGCAGTTATGATGGAAACGTCCGAACAAAACCCGACCATGTCCCTGTCCGTCTTAACATTATTATAATCATACCATACTGTAGAAATTGTTAATTGCAAGGTCGGCTATACGGCAATCATTCTACAGATATTCGAGGCGGCAAACTAAAGCAAAATAGTGCAAATGTACCAAGCACATTACGTATCGGGCTTTTAGGCCCCACAAGGCTACCGACCAGCTGGCGAAAATGTTTAGCTTCGCGAGTACCTAAATGCTCGAGATCAAGCTGTTCAATTGCCTCTTCGGCAGGTAGGGGCGGCTGGAACTCCGGATGTAATAAAACGGCCATAAACTGTTCAATGTCCTGCTGGGTGTACTCAACACCAATCTCTTCAAACAACATAATGCATAGTGCTTCAGCCTCTGCAGTCACCTCCGCGATGGCCTCCGGACTGGCCATGCTGGACTCCAGTAGCCATAGCCCGTGAATAGCGCCCGCAATATCTCTAATAATTGGCGCGGCTCGTTCCCTATCGTCCGGGTCGAGTTCGGCCAGCCGCTCTGTCACATTGATTACTATTTGTGGTGCGACTGGTATCTCTGTTTGTGCTTCTGTTGATACAGGCTCGTAACTTTTAACATGGTCTTCCGCTCGCGGCGGGAACTCCGCGAAGTTGGCTAACATATCCACGAAATCATCGTAAATCTCGAGCGGCGACTTGGCGAGCTCCTCTGCCCACCTCTGCGGTGATGTAGAATCCGGTGTTGGCGGCGCGATCTCAACTCCGGACTGCCAATCCTCAATTGTCATCTGTTGGGGCGGCGATTGCCGCTCTAGCTGTTCGGTAACCGCTTCAGCGTCGGATTGTACACTCTGAAATTCACCTGCTGTGCCGGGCATAGAG
>DHXQ01000008.1:33944-42254 GCA_002413755.1 Candidatus Saccharibacteria bacterium UBA5152
CTGCCTGTGACTCATGCGGGACTATTTCCGCCTCAACAAACATGGCTCGGCGATGCCGCT
This sequence comes from Candidatus Saccharibacteria bacterium UBA5152, assembly GCA_002413755.1. Taxonomy (GTDB): domain Bacteria; phylum Patescibacteriota; class Saccharimonadia; order Saccharimonadales; family UBA4665; genus UBA4665. The sequence continues at coordinate 34,005 of DHXQ01000008.1, forward strand.
CGATTCGTTCGTCGGGCGCCGTTATGGTTGTCTCAGTAGCTGCTCGTGCGTATGCAGGCACGTGCAGGTTTTGCGGTCTGCCAGGATTATTTGTATCAGGAGCACTGGCTCCTGCCGGAGCGGTTCGAGGCACTCGATCCTTCGCTGTTAGTGGCTGCTCTGTAATCGGGTTAATAACAAACTTCCGCTCAAGACCGTGCTCTTTGGCGATCTGAGTGAATAGAGCTTCGTGCTCTGGTTCGATTTCCAGACCAGCTTCGTTAGCTACCTTGACAACGAAGAGGTTGATGGCATCCAAGGTCATTCGCGGATCGTCACGTCCGAGCGGGCACATACCGGCCAATACGCTAAACGGGGCGGTCACGCCGAATATCGTAGCTTCTCTATCACCGTAAGCCTCCAGCAAATCAACTGGTGGATCATTCAGAGTTTCTATGGTCCGCACCCCTCATCGTTATGTTATTCCACCGCTGGCGGCAGAAATTGTTGGTCTTCCGCTCGTAATTCGTCTGCTGCCGACAAAATGCCTGCAAGAAATTGAACTCGCTTGATCGGATCCTGGCGATTGGCGGGAGTACCCGTGCACGATAATTCCTCAAAGGCCAGCGCGCTTCCCAGCGGCATTGTCAAACGCTTCCGCTGATCGTCCCTATTCACAAAAGTCACCGGCGTACTCGGATCATAGTTAGCAATAAAATCCCGAGGACTCGGAAATATAACCTGTGGAATATCGCCTGTCATACCTACATGATATAACAATAAGCCTATTGAATTCTAGAGTGGGCTTAAATGATCTTCTCTATATAGCTGGCATTGGTATCAGATTTAGCCTGCTTATAATCAGCGAACTGCAGAGTCTTTGGCGTTAGGCAGAGCGGCATGTAGTTGCCCGCCTTTAGCTTATCAACCGGCGGCGCCCATTCGTAATCACCATTCGGTCGGATATCCATAAATTTGGTAAAGAAAACGTCCATATACTTCTGCACCGGTATTGCCGAGATTGTACCCGTCAGCTGGACCGTCGTTTGACTGTCAGCATCGGCGACCGTCAAAGCCGCCAGCGGAATTTTGTCCAGATTCTGATATTTATATGTTTCAGCACGGGTTACAAAATAAAAGTTAAAATCCTCGTCCGCGACGAAGTAGATCGCTGAGCCCCAGGGTGAGCCATCTGCCGAAACGGTCGATAAGATTCCCATTGGATGCTGTTTCAGAAAAGCGTGAACTTTCTGGTGATCGTGAGCTTGTGTATGTGTCATATTCATGTGAGTAGTACTCCTCCGTCAACAATTATTTGACTTCCTGTTATATATGATGCCATGTCTGAGGCTAGAAACAGCGTAACCATCCCAATTTCATCCGGCTCCCCCATGCGGTGCATCGGTATTTTTGCCTTGAAGGCCTCGGAAGCTTCATGGCTCATTGCTGCCACGCCGGGTGTCGCGATGCCGCCGGGCGCCACCGCATTGACCCAGATCTTATGCTGGGCGAGTTCCAGGGCCGTATTTTTCGTAAAGCCCCACACGCCATGTTTGGATGCGTCATAATGAGCCAGCCCGACCATCGACGGATGCAGCGCATCAATCGAAGTGATATTAATAATTTTGCCACCTCCCTGCGGCTTCATAACATCCGCAGCATATTTCGTACTCAGGAAAACACTCTGCAGATTAACAGCAATGACTCGTTCGAACTGCGCCGCGGTCATCTCGGCCACAGAAGCTGGCGGATAGATACCGGCGTTATTGACCAGAATGTCGACTGAGCCGAATTTGTCCTGGCAGGCCTGTATCATCGCTTGGATGTTGTCTTCGCTCGAGACATCTACTTCTAGCGCTTCGGCTGTCCAGCCTTTTGCCACTAATGTCTGCGCTGATGCCTCGGCAGCCACAATGTCAGTGTCGGCAAGTAAAACCTGCGCTCCGGCCTCGGCCAGCCGGTAGGCAATGCCGTAGCCAATGCCTTTAGCGCCACCAGTGACGATAGCTGCTTTGCCTGGTAGATTAAGTAGATCCTGTAATTGCTTCATAAACCCCTTATACCTTCCTAACTGTCAATAGTAGCTGCAATCGTTTTTGACTGCAGTAAGATTTCATTGAGGGGAATGTTAACTTCAGTTACAAAATTGACGTCCTGTGCCTAGAAATAGCTTCGTAATGGGTACTTGATTCTTAGGAGACGGCGCTTGGTGTGTTCGCTATCATCAAATACAATATCATCCGGATCGAGGCGCGAGGTGTAGGACGGCGTGACGATCGGCGCGCTTGGCTTCAATGCATACTGCTCGGGCAGCTCGGGTTCTGTGTTCGGATGCACGTTCTCTTCTGTTGGGTTGTCCTGAGTCATACCTGCAGTCTAGATGGGCTGGAGACCAAAGTCTGTGCGCCGGCGCACGGGCACTTGCCTGATAATCCAGCGCAGAACAGGGTTATAACAGGTGAGCTTTGGTACTTTGTGCGCAGGCACACACGCTATATAGACATACAGCTATATAATGAATCTATGACATCTAATTCAAGATCAGAGCCACCCGAACACCGAGATAAGAGCATTGCCTCTTACTTCAGCGATGGTATTGTCATGAAATTTGCCACCGGGCAAACGATTATTAACGGATACGATGAGCCCGGTGGCGTCTTTTTGATCAAGCAGGGTTTCGTGAAAGCCTGCTCTACATCCGAAGATGGTCACGCTAACCTGCTGGTCATCCATGAAGCTGGTGAATTCGTGCCTCTGCCGTGGTCGCTGGACGGCTATCACGTGACCGGATTATTTTATGAAGCCATGTCCGACGTCACGGTCATCCGCTCATCCAAAGACAAATTGCGCATCGCCATGGGTAATAACGCCTGGCTAACCAACGAAGTCCTGGGCCAAGCCGTCAACATTATCGCGATATACACCCAGCGGATACAGGTACTGGAATTCCGCTCCGCTCGCGGCCGGGTGATTGCCGAAGTCCTGTTCTTCGCCGAGCGTTTTGGCCGGCCGCATGGCAAAGGCGTGTTGATCGAAGCCCCGATCACCCATCAGGATATTGCCGACTCGATAAATATGAACCGCGAAACCGCCAGCCGCGCCCTGGAATTATTATCCGAAGAAGGCCTGGTCGTCCAGGACGACCACGTCTTCGCGGTGCCCGACATGGCTAAGCTGAAGGAAGCACTCAGCTAACTAATCCCTAAACAGCACTTCGACGTGCCCGGAATTATGGAAAAGCTAACCTAATTGGTATGCTTTGCTCATGCCTACAGACACCCGTATCATAAAAATTGAGGCAATTAACTCATTTCAGAGCCTCACGGCAGAACTCTCCAAACTCGAGAGTAGATTATCGCAAAATAACCTAAACCAATTCCTGATATTTAATAAGGCTTACCTGCAAGTGACCGGTGCAATTCAAGAAGGTGCTCGTAATCACTACTTTAGTAATCCGCAATTCATCGAAAAGTTTACTATTAGTTTCGCTCAATACTATTTACTGGCAGTCAACGAGACTGCAAGCGATAGCATAAAATTACCACCCGCTTGGGCGGCCTTAAACACCGCGAGCCAATCTAGACGAATGCCTAACTCTATACTCCTTTTGATGGGAGCTAATGCACATATAAATCACGACTTGCCTCTTGCTTTGGCCAACATAATAGACAAGGAGGACGCTAATAATTTACTCTCCGATGTCCTCAAGGTAGACAAGCTGCTCATGAAAAGCGGCAGAGAGATTATTAACAGGTTTGAGGAGAACAATTGGTTCCTCGACTTACTCAGACGTCGTATAATTTTCGTCTACTACAGACCCGTCATGTATATGATTCTCTACTGGCGCATTCGGGCATGGCATAACTACAAATCTATCAAAAACACAGGACTGAAGAACAGTCGTTACGCAAGGCGGTCAGTAAGTATCGCCAGACGCCTCATGATACTAGGTCGACTTTTAGGATAAAGTACTTGGCAGGACTAGAGCTACTTAAAGTCCGCCGGGATATTATACAGCGTAGTATATTCGGGGCTGGCCGCTTGGCCGCGGTACAGAAATACCCACGAGTCATTCGCCTTTTTGAGATAGTAGGCTGCGCTGCTACCACCGGCCGCACCATCTTTACTACAAATAGCGTTGACGTAGGCGAAATTCTTATCTGCTGAATACAGTACCTGTTTTTGGCTCGTCCCGGCTTTGCCAACCTTGAGCACTAACGCCTTTTTGGTAGTCGGGTCGACATTTGCGTTACAGTAATTTTTTACCGCTGCCAGAACGAGTTCATCGGTGGTCGGTGCTGCTGCGACTGTGGGGCTGGGTGCAGCGGTTTGATTTGCGGCCAGTAAGTGCGTGAGTTGTAGTCTGAGAGTCGTATTGCCATCACTGACCGTCTTATAATTGGCCAGGGCCTGCGTGACTTGGCTGTGCTGCCAATGATAGACACCGCCTGCCGCTGCCAGAACAATCAGTGCGAACAGAACTAACAGCACTACCTTATTTATTTTTAACTTGAACTTAGGCTTAGTTGGCAGATCTGCCGGTGGTGTCACTGGCTCGGCTGTGGTTTGAGCTGGATCTGGGTCGGGAGTCAGTGGCGAGACCTGCGGTTGAGGTTGTAGTGGAGCCTGATCTGGGTTTTGATTTTCCATGCTCGTTTAAGCATAAGGTGAATCCAAGTTGAGCGCAAGTGCGACGGTGATCGTTGTTCTAGAGGTCGCGGCCGTAGTTAATATCGGCCAGTGCTTCCGCAAAGCCATCGTCACCTGGATATAATGTGTTTTCTCGCTTGTGTGCATCGTATTCACGGACTTCGCCAAAGACTCTCTGTAGATTTGCTACATCGGCTGGGCCCAAGCTGCGGGTTTTCCTTATCTGCACTCTATCAAACTGGCCATCTGGGTCAGACTCTAATTTTGTAAGCTCATAGTAAGCAAAGTCGCGTGGCCGAGCATAGGTTCCAGTATGTCTATATCCCTTTGCGTCATCATCAAACATTGGTATTTGCCATTTTTCGGCACCCTTAGTTATACTTACTGCGCCATTTTTATCACCATCAAAGGCAACTTGCACCCATTTGTTGTGTGAATATTCCTGTAGTGTCTTATGACCCCAACCGCCAGTGAATTTATATGCCAAGTCCAGCGCTTCGAGACTAGGACTCAAATCATCGCCCACTTTCCGATAATGTTCGGCTATTAAATGACTAAACCGCAAAAATGTTACAGCCTTGTCACTAGCTTCGGTGGTTCTTTCCAGCACATCAGCAAGCGAGATACCGAGTTCTTTTTCTGCTCTTTCCAGGTCGTATTGGTTGCCCGCTTCCAGGGGTGTTTTCTCTGCCAAATTAGTCTTGCGAGCTCCCTCGGCGCGCATCATTCGCATCGCTTTTTCTACATCATGACTATAGCTACTGGATCGAGCTTCTTCGTATTGTTCTCCTGTATATTGCTCAACACTCTCTGCCTCTCGCTCGAACATTTCTTTAGCACTTACTCCCCTGCCTTCAGCCCCATAGGCACGATTATCCATACGAACCTTGTACTGATTGCGGAGTTTCCCTGCCGGTATGTCATATTCACTCTTTGCCCGAGCCATGGCACGATATTTAGCACCCGCCTCAGCAACAACCCGGGCTTTGTCGATGTCCTCGATACGACCGTCTTCATTATGGTCAACCGTGTCTAGATGAGCAGGTTCGCCATCTGTTGGTTGTTCATTTTCATTAAATTCGGATCCTTGAGAATCATCAGATTGGGCAGTTTCATCTGATTGAACATCAGCTTCATGATGATCTGCCTGCCCCTCTTGAGGTGGCTCTACCTGGTTGGGGTCTAGCGGAAAATCTTCACCCATAATAATTTGCTCCTACTATATTTTGAATGTTTGTATTACTACTTTGATCTAAAAATACACCGCTTACTGTATGCTGTCAATGGTTGCGAGACCAGGATAATGCACTTTAATCTATGCGCCGTGCTTCGCTCGGGCTTGAGACTAACGATAGCCAAGCAGTTAGCGAGACGATATGCCAAGACCGAGCCGGCAAGCCAAAAGTATAGCCGGCACGGCTCGAAGCTATACCGAACCTTTTGGATCGAATCCTGAACTCAGAGCCAAAATAAAACACCCACGGCGAGGTGGGTGTTTTATTTTGGTTGCGGGACCAGGACTCGAACCTGGGACCTCATGGTTATGAGCCATGCGAGCTGCCGCTGCTCCATCCCGCGTTAACGCTAAATTAAGCTCCAGTAACTATACCAAACAGAGGTTAAATTGTCAATGCGCCCTCACGTGGCGTGGTCGCACGGCACGCGCTGTGACTAGCCAGCGTCCTGGGCGGCGCGGTGCAGGAAGAAGTTGATCCAGGCCTGCACATTGCGCTGGTAATACGGCAGATGCTTTTTGGCTTCGCTGGGCTGCGCCGCGGCGGCCGTATTAGCGCTGGCGATACCCTTCACGTACGACAGGGCGATGTCTTTTGGTACCAGCAGTTCCTTCTCGCCGGGTGCAGCCAAGCCAAAGTTCTGTCGGGCAGCTAGCTCCAGATACTGCGGAGTTTTGTAATACTCGTTGCGCAGCTGCTGATTATTATTCTGCAGTTCCTGAATATCATTATTCTGCCGCAACTGGGCGATTTGCTGCTCTAACTTGTAGTTCGTCTGAATCGTTTTGACGCCACTCCAACTGACCAGTAGTACTACTACGGCAAAGCCTATCATCCCCAGCGAGCGGACGTCGCGCAGCTGGTGCAGTAATGGGTGAGATTGGTATTTTTTGAATCTATCAAGCATAGTTATACCCTCTTAGTATAACCGCTTTCAGGCGGTGCCGGCTATTTGTACATACTGAAAGTACCCTTCGTTTTGTAGTCGGCGAAGCCGTAGTCGCTGTTGCCCTTAATATTACTGGTCTTGCACGACAAGCTCTTGGTTTGTTCCATCAGATCTGAATAATCGGCGGGCAAAAAGTCCAGTGGGTTGGCGGTGTGCCATGGGTTGGCGTAGGTGCCGAAGTAGGTCGAGCTGTCACTGATGCCAAAATGCAGATGCGGCTGACCGGGGGCACCGACTTCACCAGACGTACCGATGCGTTGGCCTTTCGTCACGGTGTCACCGTTGTTAATGGTGATCGACGACATGTGCTCAAAGACGGCATACAGGGTTTTACCGGTAGTGGCGTTGAGGCCGGTATTGATAACCAGCGTGGCATAGCCGTCATTATATTTGCCGACGACCTTGCCGGCATGTGGCGCGTAGACTGGCTTGTAACTGACACCTATATCCATGGCCGCGTGGTAACTGTCGCGGGGCTGGTAATAATGCAGCCAGCACTGCGTCAGACCGGCGTCCGGATTGGTAATGTCAGCCACATGGACCGGCCAGGTCCAATCCGATACCGGAGCCGTGGCAGTTTTGGTAACTGCGGCACTCTGGTGGCCAGCCGTATCGTAAGCCACGATCGTATAGGTATAGGTTGTCCCTTGCTTAACCAAGGTGTTTTCGTACGAGGTGCCGGTTGGCGATGCATACGGTGCGGCACTCGTGTCAGGTGCAGTCGTGCCAGTACTACGCCAGAATTTATAACCGGCCAGTGTGCAGCCAGCCGCAGCTTTACCCGCCGTCCAAGACATCGCAATACTCGGCTTCACGGTGCCGGTCAGCGTAAAGCTTGCGGGCGCCGTTGGATTATCGGTACAGCCGGCAGTCGACGAGAAATCAATTGCCTTACCATTTGAAGCGGTGCTATCGGTGACGATTTTGGCGTTTCCGGTCAGGACACCCTGCTCCGGTTCGGTCGCCACAAAAGGCGGCGATGCATGGCCAGCAATCAGCAGGTACAACCCCAGGCCAATGAAGCCCACCAGGACCAGACCTGCAGCCAATCGCCAAGTATTGGGAAGTGCCTGCCATTTCCTTAAAATTTTTTTATGTATTTGTTTTTTCATACCTAGAGTTAATTCTAAAGTGCTATATATACATTAGTACTTTAATCGTGTTGTTGTCAATTTTATATGCCGTTGGCCGAGAACCAAGGAAAGTTACGGAAATCTTGTATAATTTGCTATACTTCCTCTGTTAATACCACAGGATCGGCCGCTCGCGGCCACGTCATGGGGGCGTAGCTCAGTGGTTAGAGCAGTCGGCTCATAACTGATTGGTCGTTGGTTCAAGTCCAACCGCCCCCACCAACTAAAAAGCCTGGCCGAAGGTCGGGCTTTTTAGTTGGCCTTGAGGGTGATGGGGCTTGGACTTACGACCGTGGATTTTGCG
>DHXQ01000008.1:42530-43717 GCA_002413755.1 Candidatus Saccharibacteria bacterium UBA5152
AATGCTTGTGTTTTTGAAATAAATGGTATACTAAAAATACAAATCTAACATAAAAAGCTGAAAAACATGAGAACAACCAAGACCAATGGTATGAAGTATGAAATCATGCCAAAGCCGCACTACAAAAAGACCAAAAAATAGCTTGGGCTAATTAGCGTCGCGCTTATTAAACAGCACTAGAGTTACCAGCCAACCGACCACGATATAACTTAGTACTACGAGAACGGTTTGAGTATAACTTAAGGCACCGGCTGATACCGGTCCGTCACGCACGACGTGCGATAGCGCGGTAAACGGCAGGTACTTGGTATTATCCTTGAGCAGCAAGACCAGAATATTTTCGACCAGCAGCGGCATCAATAGGTAGATGACGATCGCCCCGGCCTGCACGCGGATCAGCGTGGCAATGATTGCCCCGAACATGGCACAGCCCCAGCAGTACAGCATAGATTTCAGCACAATCGTACCCAGCGGCAGATCCTGCGGAGCAAGCTGTGTGCCGCGTAAATTGACACCGAATTTCGTCAAGTACGGCGAGATGATGGTAATCGCCGCGCCCACCACCACCGCAAAGGTCGTGATGACAATGATTTTAGACGCCAGAGTTTGCCAGCGCCGTCGAGCTGCGGTCAGGGTGTACATGATCGTGTTGTAGCGGTATTCATGGGTAATCATCAAAATCCCAACCAAGCCGAGCAGCAGCCCGACGAACTGAATCACCGCGTGCGGCGAGTCAGCCAATGCATTGGAACCGCTCGCCTCTACGGCCGTGAGGCGGTAGCCGAGCGCATAGAAAGCAATCAAGATCGTAAACGCCAGGCAAATGGCGGTAATCACATACGTCGAACGAACGGTCAACAGTTTACGAAATTCAGCTTTGATATCGGCGATCATGGTTTCGCCTCATTGGTGGCCTCTACGGCCTTCACGGCTTTATATTCTTCACTACCAGCGGTCATCTCCAGGAAAGCTTGCTCCAGCGAGGCTTGCCGCGCGGTTAGTTCCAGAACCGGAATGTTGGCCTCATACGCCAGATGGCCGATATCATCGGTCTTGATGTTCTCGATGGCAAAGCCGCCATCGACGTGTTTGTACGATAGTAGGTGCTCGCGGAGTAAGCGCTCCATCTTTTGCCCGGCGGAAGTTCGCACAAAGACATTAGCGTGACCATTGGTATCCATCAGCTC
>DHXQ01000044.1:0-2184 GCA_002413755.1 Candidatus Saccharibacteria bacterium UBA5152
TTTCGGCCAGATGGTGCGGGTAACTCGATTGGCTGGCTGGTCTGGCATTTGACGCGGATTCAGGATGACCACATCGCGGACGTGGCACGAACGGAGCAGCTGTGGGCGTTGACATGGTCAGATAAATTTGGGCTGTCACTCGATAAGGATGATACCGGCTACGGCCACACCAGCGGCCAGGTTGCCAGTGTGAAAGTGAGTGCAGGATTACTGCTTGGTTATTACGACGCGGTACACGCTGCGACGATCAAATATATCGACGGATTGAAAACAGAGGACTATGCCAGAATAGTCGATACCCGCTGGGACCCGCCGGTGACGCTGGCGGTACGCTTGGTCAGCGTTTTGTCGGACGATCTACAACATGCTGGCCAGGCAGCCTACGTCAAAGGGCTACTACCGGACAATGCCGGTAAGGAAGGCTCTGACGATGGGGGCGCCAAAAGCCACTGAGATCAGGCAAAAGGCCGCGATCACGATGCCGTCGACGAGCATTGGCTTGTCGTAGGTCCGGAAGCGCTTGATGCAGAGCAGAATTAAGGTTACAGCACTCAGAACCACGGCCCATTTTAATACTGGCTGGCTGACAAGATTTATGAACATACTGAGTTCATGGCTGGCGGCCGCCGGGTCGGTTGGCTTGGCGTTGGGCGAAAAATGTATAAAATCAACCAGACAGACCGAGAATATCAGCACAATCCAATAGACGATAGTGGTGGCGACTACCATACAGAGTAATAGGCGGTGGCTGATCCGGCCAATGTAATACAACAGTGAAGAAGTAAGGTGCTTTTTAGTCATAGCTTTATAGTAGCAAACAAGTGCTATAGTTGAATAAAGATAAGGGGAGTATGGACATGGGCGAACGAACCGATAGCGCTGCCTGGCAGGCATTACAGAAGCATTACGAGGCTGCAAAAGACGTCCAGATCAAGGAGTTGTTTGCGGCTGATCCACAGCGCGGCACCGAGTTTGCGCTGCAGGCCGTGGATATCTACGCTGACGTGTCGAAGCACCGTGTGTCCACCGAAACGATTGATCTGTTATTGGCACTGGCCCGCGACTGCCAGGTCGAAGCCCGGCGCGATGCTATGTTTGCGGGTGAGCCCATCAATACCACCGAGAAGCGGGCCGTCCTGCACACTGCGCTGCGGAATGTCTCCGACCAGCCGGTCATGGTTGACGGCATCGATGTGATGCCTGGCGTCTGGGCAGTGCTGGATAAGATGGCGGCCTGGAGTAACGCGATACGCGACGGCTCCTGGACCGGCCACACCGGCAAGCGTATCAAGACGGTGATTAACATCGGTATCGGCGGTTCTGATCTGGGGCCGGTGATGGTGACCGAAGCCCTGAAGCATTACGCCCAAGATGGGCTGAGCGTCCGGTTTGTGTCAAACCTCGATGCCACCCATCTGGTGGAAGCCACGAAGGGGCTGGACCCAGCGGAAACGGTGTTTATTATTGCCTCCAAGACCTTCACCACTGATGAAACCATGACTAATGCCCACAGCGCCCGCGACTGGCTGCTGGCGGCACTCGGTGATGAGGCGGCGGTGGCCAAGCATTTCGTGGCAGTTAGCACCAATGCCGAGCAAGTGGCGGCCTTCGGCATCGATACGGCCAATATGTTTGAATTCTGGGACTGGGTTGGCGGCCGTTATAGTCTAACCAGCGCCATCGGGCTGAGCATCATGGTAGCCATCGGCCCAGAATGTTTTCACGAAATGTTGGCAGGTTTTCACGCCATGGACGAGCATTTCCGGACAGCGCCGCTGGAGGAGAATTTGCCGGTCATTTTGGCGCTGCTCGGCGTCTGGTACGGCAATTTCTATGGCAGCCAATCGACGGCCGTTCTGCCCTACGAGCAGTATCTGCACCGACTGCCGGCGTATCTGCAGCAGGCTGATATGGAGAGTAACGGTAAGTCCGTGACGCGCGGCGGCCAGACCGTGGATTACGCCACGGGGCAGATCGTCTGGGGTGAGCCTGGTACCAATGGCCAGCATGCTTTTTACCAGCTGCTGCATCAGGGGACGCAGTTGGTGCCGGTAGATTTTATCGGTTTTGCCAAGCCGCTCAACCCGCTGGGCGAGCATCACACCAAGCTGATGGCCAATATGTTTGCCCAGGCCCAGGCGCTAGCCTTTGGCAAGACTGCCGACGAGGTGCGAGCCGAAGGTG
>DHXQ01000044.1:2439-5453 GCA_002413755.1 Candidatus Saccharibacteria bacterium UBA5152
TGACGCCGCACACGCTTGGCCAGCTGATTGCGCTTTACGAACACAAGATCTTCGTGCAGGGCGTCATTTGGGATGTTGATTCGTTTGACCAATGGGGCGTTGAGCTCGGCAAGGTGCTCGCTAAAGACATCTACCATGAGCTGGCCGGTGGGAGCGCGGTCGAACGTGACAGCTCTACTCGTGAATTGATCGAAAAGTATAACAAGCTAGCGTAGCAATCAGCTCGGGCAAGGTTCCAGGTTGGTCGGCTGGGTATCAGGCGAGACCCATTCTGCAGATACGTAGCCGATCATGGACGCGCCATGGGACCGATCGAGCCTTTTTTTCAGCGTCGGGTCGAGGACGTATTTTTCAAGAGTAATAACACCGAACCACGTCGTGGAAGATTCAAGCATGTCAACGGTCGTCACTGAATCACCGTTAGCGTCCTCACAAACCGCCGTCAGACTATCCCCGTGGTTATCTCCATAGGCTTCGAAAGGTCCTTTGACGTATTTTTGCGGCGGATCCTCAACATTGACCTTTGTGCTGTCCAGCTCGGGCTTGGCCCGAATCAGAACGGCGCAAGGCCGAGCGTGTCCTCCGAGACAGGTGTCGGTGGTGTCTTTTTTGAGAAATCCTGACAGGTCGGGCATGATCTGGGCAGTAGGGCGGTTGTGGGTAGTCGGGGCTGTGGCCGTGGGCGAAGGTGATCGTTGGCCCAGCGTCGGGTTGTTGTTGGAGCAGCTCGAAACACCCACGGCTGCCAAAACCACACTGGCCAAGACTGCCGTGGTACTTACTCGTCGGTTGCGCAAGAAACTACGGGGTCGCTCTGCACTCATGAACAATATAATCTCATTAACACTCTGATATGTCAAAGACATGCCAGCTTAAGACGGCTGAATAGTTGCCGTGGGGCTCGGTTGGAGCGTCTCTATCCGTGCCGCGTAGATTCTGACCATCGCCAGCAGGCGCACCACCATCAGTTGCATGTTATCGGTGCGGTATTTCTCCATCAGCAGCGGTAGTTCGAGTCGGTCCGGGTTTTTGTCGGGAGTTGTCTTTATAAGTTTTTGATAATATTTGTCGAGATAGACGAGGTTATCGTAGGCAGCATTGCTCAACATGCCGTAATCAACCGTCCAGGCGCCCACTTGGTTTTTGATGGCGATGTGCGGATAGAGGTCGATCAGCTCATCGCGGGCGTTTTGGGCGATGACGCCGACTTCGGTCCGGTTCCAGGGCTTAAAAATGTTTTTTGAGAATAGGTCGAGCAAGATGCCCTTGGCGTTCCAGCGCCACGACACGGGCTGGATACGAAGAAGCCGAGCAGTCAGCTCGGCTTCTTTTGGATTGCTCTCGTCAGTGATGACAGGTGCAGCAATCACCATGTTACTTGAGGATAGCGCTCGTGTTGAGGGCTGTGACGTTCTTCTTAAGACGACTATCGCTTTTGACGCGGAATGGTTCAAACATAGTGCTCTCCTTAGATTGTTGTAATAATAAATGACCTGATGCTTAAGGCCTATGTACACCCTAGTCCACTAGCTAGACAATGTATATAGCCTTTCCTATTTATGTGGTAAGTAATGCGCATGACCTACTGCCGTCCAGCCGTCATCAGGTTATGATGTGAGATTATAAAAAACCAAATTCGAACGTTATACTTCCAGCATGCAGACTATGCGCCTACAAACCAAGCTGAGGGAATGGCTACGCCGTTATGCGTGGGCTGAGCTACTTGGCACGATCCTAGCGCTCCTATGTGCAGGCCTCGTCTATCGACATACGCATTCATATCTTGCAGCCACCGGTGCAGGCATGCTGGGCGAGGGAATCGGCTTTTATGGCTATTTTATTGCGGTTGAGCTGCACCGGCATGGTTTACGCTCCGAGAACCTGCCTTTGTATAAGCGCCTGCCCGCCATATTCGCCAAAAGCGGCACGAGCTTGTTTGTTGAATTTGCGCCTGCCGAAATCATCGATAATCTATTCGTTCGGCCGCTGGCGATGTATATCGTGCCGCAGCACATCAAGCCATACGCCGTAGGCTTTATTGTTGGGAAGGTGGCGGCGGACCTATTGTTTTATGTGCTGGCGATTGCCGGCTACGAAGCAAAAAGGCGCTGGTTTCGCACGCGTGTCTAACCCGGCTAGATTTGAATAAAACCATAAGCATGGGTATGATAGAGATAGGAAAAGGATAGTACAAAAATCCATATGCCTGTAACAGTTCACAACGACGCAGATTTTAAGGGGATGCTACTGCAGAAGCGGTACAAGCCTGGGCAAAGGTATGTCCTGCTGTTGTTTCGGACTGACAAAGGTCTTCGTTTTTGCCTCTGCAAGAGCCACACATTAGTTGAATCTATGCTCATCGGCCGCCGCTACCGTGTCAGAGGCCGGGAGTATACCAGAGAGCACACCACCTATCTCAATATGAGCTCGGCAAAGCTTGTACGCTCAAAGGTAGCCGTCATAAAAAAGCGGCTTGGGATCATGGCGAGCGCTGCCAGCCTGGTTATAATCGTCGGTGCTATCGGCACGAGTTTCCTGCTGCATCAGAACGCGGCGCATAATAATCAAGCGCAGAGCTCTCCAGACGTACTGATTCAGAATACGCAGGACGCGGACATACCCGGCACTACCAGTAAGATTAAGAGACTTATCAACCAGAAGTCTGGTAGCACGACGCCAAAGAATACCTCCGTCAGCCCGGCACCGTCTCCACAGCCGCAACCAACATCGCCTACTCCGGCGCCTGACCCAGCGCCCGACCCGACCCCAGAACCTACGCCGACGCCTGACCCCGTTCCGGATCCAGCGCCAACACCACCGCCACCGGTCGAACCGCCGGTTGATCCAACGCCACCGCCGCCACCAGAGAGCCTGGTGGATCCGAGCTCATCGCCCTCCACCTAGCCTATACTTATGACTGCACGCCCCATTGCTTGAGGTCAATGTAGCTCAAAGTTGTTGTGCCGATCGGGCGGAACCACTCATTACCTCTAGCGAGTCGTTCTTTGACGGCC
>DHXQ01000044.1:5679-25920 GCA_002413755.1 Candidatus Saccharibacteria bacterium UBA5152
CCACATCGGCTACTTCTAGTTTAAATTCTTTGGTAGTGCGGGCACCATCTTTGGTACTATTGCCGAGCTCGTATATCAATTTAATCTGATCGGTGTCGGTGGTTAAGCCTTCGGCGATAGCTGTCAGGTTATCGACTGCGCGGTTCATTTGGGCGCCAGGCTGGGAGGCGGTCGGTGCTTGCATGATCTTTTTGCGTGCGGCTGCCTCAGTATCGTCGAGGAAGATAGCACCTTTGGGGATAGATTTGCTCATTTTGCGGCCGCTCTGATCAAGTGAGGCGATGTTTATCGGCTCTGCCGTGCGGGGCTGTGGTTCTGGCAATTGAGCGCCGTACTCACGGTTAAAGGCGCGTATTAATTCGTTGGTAATTTCAATGTGCGGCTTTTGATCTTTTCCGGTCGGCACAAACCGTGGGCGGGCAAGTATAATATCAGCCGCCATCAATGTTGGGTACAGCAGGAGCGCAGCACTGGCACTCTCGGGTTTATCCGACTGAGCGATCTTATCTTTTAAGGTAGGCAAGCGTAATAGCCTTGAGACAGTTGTCAGGCCGCGGATTGCGATTTCGGTTTGTGCGACTAAGTCTTTGACCTGGAATTGGCTATAGATTTCTCCGCGTACACCACTTGCCATAAGCGTGCGTGTCAGCTGTTCTGAATGGGTCAGGATCTCCATTGGAGATGATGTGGTCGCAGCGTGTAGCTCGGCCAGGAAAACCGAAGCTTCGGTGCCTTGGGCCTCCTGTTCGAGGATTGGCTGGATGGCGCCAAGGTAATTAGCGACAGTTAAATCTGCCGTCGGACGAATCCCGGTAAATGATTCTATACCAAATGTTTCTGCACTCATTATCATACATTATAACATACAATTTACAGATAGCAACTCAGTGCCCGGTGCGATTGCTGAAAATGATCTGGTCGAGCGTAGCCGGGCACATATCTTTTTTCATCTTAAGTAAGTACGGCGGTAAGACACGGCATATGATATCTATATACCTCTCCTCATCAATGACTCCGTCATCTCGCAAATACGATAGGTAGCCCAACGGGGCGCGCGCTATCTCGCTCGTGCGGAGGCTTGGAAACTGCGTTATGCTTTGTCCGAGAAAAGCAGCGAGCTGGGGCACGTTCTTGCGTGATGAACTTCTCCCGACGACTATCGAAACCGCGGAGAAGCCGTAGTACTCTGCCGCGTATAGTGCCAGCAGGCCAATGCCGATTTTTGGGTCAATGACGTCGTCTTCGAACCCAAATTCGTCTAAGCATACGCCTGACAAGCGTTTTTTGTTAATAATGATTTCCATTTCGTCGGCGCCAAGCTTGCGCAAACTGGCATCGCCAGTAATGACGGCCGCCACACCCCACGCGGTAGAACCTAATTTTGCCAATAAAACTGACTTCTCTTCGATGTGTGTCTCGGAAGATGCGCATGACACGCAGCCGTTTCTAAGCTCAACCTCGGCGTGGGCAATTGTGCCATCGCATATGTCACAGGTATGCACCTCGCGTTTCTCGACAGACAGTGTACCATTGTCAAGCACCCTGCGGACGACCGCTTGGCCCCAGGCCTTGAACTCGCTTTTGTCATCGGCAAATATCTTATCCGGTTCGGGTAGGCTTGTGAGGAGCCGAGATTGATATTTTCGCCCCAAACGCTGTTCGGAACGGTCCTGAAAACTGGCAGTATCATGACCCTGTTGTTCAACCGCTAATACATTGTTCCACAGATCGACCCTGGGCTGCCCATCTTCCGCCTGTGCTATTTGGTAGTCAGCGACGACAATGGGCAAAACGCTTCCTGATGATATATCAGGATTAAAATCTCGGTTCTGGATCGGTGCATTGGTGAGGAGTGTTGTCATTAGTGTCTTGTAGTTATGCCGAGCTTGAAGTGTTGGCGTATATTCTGCCATATTTCACCGTTTCCATCAATTTTTTTGGCATTTTGCTCGGCCTTATCAAAGTAATAGTCGGCGAACAGGTGGTTATTACCGTGCTCGATAGCACCATACGACCAAAAACGTGCAATGGCTCGGATTTTGTTCTCGTTTCGCGTATCGTGCTCAACCACTGGCGCACCATCAGCCAGGGTGTAACCGCCGCTAACCGGTTCAATGACCCGTGCAGTTAATAAAGACGATGCATAGTGCTGAGGCAGGCTTTTGAATAAAGAACTGCTGGCGGGGCTGCTAAAGAACTTGAGGAGATACGTTTTGTACCACGGGCAAAGGTCGAGATATGACCGTAATACTTCGCTGGCAATCTCTTGTTGGCTGTACGTCTCGTCATTTTCTAAGCTTAAAAAATTCGCAACAAAATCGCCAACGGTTTTCTGGATAAGCTCGTTGGCGCGCTTTGAATCGTCGACTGTGTCGGCTACCAAGACGTGGGGGCTAAGCAGCTTACCGCTGAAATAGCCGCCGTACAGGAACCGTCCACCGTCATCCTGTAATGTTGCCTCACTGACAGCATAGACGGTGACGGGCCGGTCACGAAAGTACGCCTGATGCCGGAATGGCTTTTCTTCGCCGCCACGCACGACGTATAACAAGTCGATATCACTGTCCGGCTGGAGTGCATTTACTACTATGCTGCCGTAGGCAACCCAATAATCATGACTCGTCTTGTCGAGTGGCAACTTGGGGGCGACTTCGGCAGCAAGCGCTTCAAGATGCAGACCGTTATCTACGGACATCGCCGGACTGAAAAGCGTATTCATAGCGTAATATCCGTATTAGGAAAATCAGAATACATGATGATAGTTGCCAGGGCGAGAAGGTAGGGCATGTGTTGCTCGCGACGCCAGAGCGGTGTAAAGCGCACTTCGCCCAGCAGCAGGAGTACCAGAAAGTGCCGAAAACTTTGCATATCGGCTTGGTTGGACATCAGCTTCATCTTCGAGTTCAAGATATTGAGTACCTTATCCTGATATATCTTGTTTTGCGGCGATGTGAGTACCTGATAGGTTATCTGAAGGGTGCGCTTATCAAATCCGATCAATGGTTTTTCCTGAAATGTAACCGTCCGCGACAACCACCAACCCAACAAGTGGGCGCTCATCATACGCCAGTCGTGGCCGGGGGCTGACCATTCCCAGTCAATCAATTGCCACTTGCCCGTAGCGGGGTCGATAATAATGTTGCTGGGCTGCGGGTCGCCATGACACGTCACCGTGACACTAGGCGGCGTATATAATTTGAGCCCATCGAGCGTTTGGCGCAATGCCGGATACGTAACACCGTTAATTACCAGCGGATAATCAAGATATGCGTCGAGCGGCTTGGGGAGGCCAGCTGGTTGTGTTTGTTTGATACCTGCAACTATCCGCTCGTATCGGGCATCATAGTCTCGGGGAAATACAGTTGCAGCAGTCGTGGGTATTTGGGTCGCAACCCACATGTCAGTGATTTTTCCCAAGACGTCATCCCATATCGAGGCTAGCTCAGTCTGAGAGATGTTACCATTTTTAATTTCGTGATGCAGTGTCTCGGTCCCGATAGATTCGTAGATCATGATGGCGTGGTTATCAACTTCACCAGCCCAGTAGACGTCTGCGACATTGTCTTTTAAATGGGGGAGGATGTGCTCGCGGTTATTTGCTTCGTCTAAAAGCTTGACACGTTGCGGTAGGTCAGCCCGACTCGTTTTGACGGCAATTAACTTTTCATCGTTTGCTTTGTAGATATAGACGCGGCTTTGAGAGCTACCAGGATCGGAGATTTTATGGAGGGCGCAGTTTACTAAACCGATCTTTTCGGCCAATACATCTCTAAGCCGCTCATGCGACATAGTCAAACTATCCATCGAGAAAGGATACAATAAAGTAGCATAAATTGCAATAGCTGTTGCGGTTAACAAGGCAATGTTATATAATCAACTAATTATGGTGTCAACAGATACAGAAGCATTTATCGCAGCAGACCAAGTTTTCATGGCTGAATCTAGGGAGATGACATCTCTTGATCTGCTGGAGCTTCATCGCGACAATCTATTTTCAGCGGTCGAAACTGCCGATGATGAGCTTGACCGTCCTGTTGTCGCGGAATTCTTCGACCGGGCGCATGATTGGCTGACGAACAACACCGATCCAGGCCGGACACGCTTAGGTGCGGTGCGGCGAGACCTCGACAAGGCAGTGGGTGCCTGTGCCTGGCGCAAGCTTGATATTCCGAGCGAGATACCACAGAGTGCCGCGACCTTTGACCTCTTTCGTCAGCATGGTATGGGACCGCGCGCAGACTACTATGAGTACGCTGTTGGTATGCATGACGGCCCTGGTGCGGTTTACGGCGGCGATGACCGCGAACAGGCGCTTGTCAAGATATTCGGTGATGGAATCGAACTCGCCCACACCGGTATATACGGCTTGCTTCGGACTCGAGATATCATCCGACAGGGAGATGACATAGCTAGCGCTGCCGAGCCATTACAGCAAGCTCTCGCGTCATCCCTGGGTATTCAGAGACGAATGGCCGATGCATACCGTGAAGTCGGGGCGGCATTTGTCGCGCTGCGCGTTACTAGGTATTTTCGAGCGATAAAGTACGATGGAGGTGCCTACGAAGGCCCCAATCCAAGCCATAGTGGCTTTTTAACCTTTGACCGCCTAGTCGTCGGCTCCGTTCGGCGTTTTTTGAGTGATAAACCAAAGCTGGCCGCACAATACCAGTATCGTGAGAGCGACGTTCCGCCCCACCACAAAGACTTGCTGGCTGTCATTGAAGGCAGTGACGACGTCGATATCATTGAAATGACTGCAGGTACAGCGCTGGAGCCGACTGCTCGAGCGCTCCTAGCTTCGCTTCGTAAAACGAAGGTCACCCATAAATCGTACGCTGACGCCGGACTGGTTGCTGCCGGTAAAAAGCTAACCCACCCTGATGACGATGTGCTCGGGCCAACTATTGACCACGTCCGCAGCCTTGCTCACCAATAGCCGCCAGGCGGTTATTTGTATATTCTGTCAAATGCATCGTGGTTAAGAACGTCAACTAAGACTAACTGGTCATCAATAATTGAAAAGACGATGCGGTAGTAGCGGTAGTTACCGTTGGTTGTGAGCTCAGGACACTCGGAAGGTGAAAATCGGATGAGCGGTACGTTTAGTTTGTCCCCGACATTGATGCCTTTAAATGCTTTAACCTTGCGCAGACCGCTGGAATTTGGATTTGCCTGCAGCCAGGTTATCCATTTCTCGATTTCTTTTGCCAATTCATGGCTTTTTTGCAAACCAAATTCCTTAGCAACATCAGCGAGTTCAAGCGCTGTTGTAGAGTTGGCAAAGTTACCACCTGCGCCACGCCTCAGGACACTCAGTGACAGGTGAGGAGCGTTAGCTTGCTCACTGCCTGATGGCGTTTCTGAAGCAGCGGCTTCCGGCTGGCTAGCAGCTGCTGGCTTCTCGGCTGACTCAACGAGAGTGTCGGCTGGCTCGACGGCAGCCGGCGGTGCTGTCTCCGGCAGCGGGCTTGCGCCAGGCACTGTTGAGAGTCTGGTTGCCCCCTTATATTTGCCTCGGTCGAAGAGTAATCCAGCTTCAACCAGCTTATCCAGGAAAAATTGCACATCTATGGAGTTAATGCGTAGACGCTTGCCCAGTTCCGTTGCTATGTAGGTGCGCCTCAGATTTTCGGCACCACTCTTGCGCTGCAGATCACCTATATTTCTCATAATAGTGTTGATCAACGGTGTCCTCAGGAGCGCCTCAGGTGTCATCTCGTCTGTAATTGTCTCACGGGTCAACGTACCTTTCTCTTGAGGGGCGGGACCAGCCGGGGCGACAGGAGGAGTAGGTACCGGCGGTGTAGTATCACGGATCGGAGGTTGCACCGGGGGCTGCGGTATACCTTTTGTATCGGCAGCCTTATCTGTACTCAAAAAATATCTGACACCTCGTGTCTGTCCGGTGATGCGCCAGTCTGCGGTAATACCATCCGCTTTGAGTGCTTCAACAATCTTGCCACGGATAACTGTGAACTGGCCTTTGAAGTTAACATATTCAGCCTGCGTCAGTACTGAGAGTTCAGGGATATTGTTGCGCATCTCTTCAACGCGGATTCCTTTTTCGTCATCAACATGAGCCAGTACGTAGGTATAGATCGGTCCGAAGAGGCCCTCGCCAAGATGGTCAAGTTCGCTGCCGCTCGCAGCTTCTGCCAGTCTGGTGGTCCTTGGTGCGGCTGTTTTCTTTGCGGGTGCTGGAATTTCCTCGGGCAGGGCGGTGATGGCCTCTGCTGGCATGACGGGTGATACGACTCTCGGTATATTCCAGGCTGCACCCAGTGCAATGTAGCCAACCTCAGCGGCCTGAAGCGTGTCTAGCTGTTCCGTCAATGCTTTAATCTCACTCAAGCTTTGAGCGGTTTTTTGATCCGCCAATGCCTGAATTAATGCTGCGCTATCCGGAGCGATTCGAGTGCTGAGTCGGGCTTGAGTCAGGATCTTGTCCCTTTGGGCAGTGGCTGCTGCAAGGGTGGTTTGAATTTCCGCCTGGGCTCGCTCGCCGGCAAGCATCCTTATACCGATGTCATCGTAGTCGATGTCAACGACTGCATCTTTGCGAGATTGCACAGACCGTGCCTGCTCCTGTTCGAGGCCTCGTATTGCCAGGAGTCTGAAATCTTCATCATCAATTTGCGATGACATTTCGTGGCGTGCGTTTTGGCTTTCGATCTCGGTGTTGGCTTGATCAACCAGCTCAACGGTCTGGGAATAGTCATTCGAATATGTAAACTCGTCCATAAACGGACAATATAACATATAACTACTATCACGTAAATAGCAGTACGACATCGGAGGCTCGAACAACACACTTGCTTCACTTTTAGACAATATATTATATAATCAAGTTAACTATGGTTGGTGCTCAACTAAACTTGTCGCGATTGCTCGAATGGAGGCCGGAATTTATCAGTGAGGTGAGTGAGCTTGCCGAGAGTACTGACCCGCCTTCCATGGTAAGTCAATTACTTACCAGAGATAACATAACGGTGAATCCTAGCGGCCAATATGAAGAGCTGGCAAATCATGAGGGCGGCATTTTATTTGTCGGCGAACATAAACAGCAGTTTGAATTTCTGCCGCTCATGGCCGTATTGCATGATCTTGGCAGGACAGGCCTGAAGAACATCGTCAAACCGTATGTCGGGATCAATGCCGAAAAGGTTTTTGGGCCGGTGGGATTGATGGTCGCATTGCCGGTATATCCGCGGGCGCTTGATAGGGACCGTCCGAACATATGGAATGATCAGCTCCGGGCACGTATGCTATTCCGTCGTTATCTGCAGACTGCTGCGAATGCTCGCAGGCTGACCGATATATCATTACAGATGGCTGCCGACGAGTTGGTGGCCGGCGAAGTCATCAACATCTTTCCCTGTGGCCGGGTTGTTGATAGTATGAAAAACCCGTGGCGCGAAGGTGTTGGTCGGATCATTGGCCTTGTTCCAGAGGAAAAGGGGGATGACGTGCTTGTCGTGCCGTATCATGCGAACAACATCAAGAAGGTAAGAATGGCGGCCGCGCTGGCGGCACGCGGAAAAAATATACTTGGCCGGCCGCAGACCGTAGAGGTCGTATTTGGGCCGTCATACACAGTCAATGAGCTTATTGATGCATTACCGCCAGAGCATCAAGCCAATCCCAGGGCTATGACTGATTTGCTGCGGGAGATGTATGCTGATAGTTTTGCTCGCTAAGAGCCAATTTAGTTTTCAAGTCATCTAAGCTCGTGTAATCGATTGCCGGCATGCCTGCATCACGTGCCCCTTGGCAATAGCGTGGCTGGTCATCGACGAACAGGCAATCTGCGATATCGACATCGAGGCGCCGTGCGATGGTCTGGTACGCGAGCGGGTCGGGCTTGACGGCACCTATTTCGCACGACAGGGCCATGGCATCAAAGAGGGCTAGTTGTTCCGGAGTGAATAATTCGGACAGCCAATTATCGCCGGCGTTGCTGAGAATTCCAAGCTTGTACCGTGGCTTCAGTTGAGTGCGGATATACTCGAACAACGACTGATCCGCCGGATTGTCTTCTATCTCTTGATGGGCCTGCGGTGTACTTATGCCGGCAAGTGCGGCCACTTCTGCAATAAAGTCATCGTACGTTATCAAACCACTGTCTACCCGTTTATTCGAGGCTATTGCGGCATCGAGCTTGACCGGACTGGAAGCGAAATGGTTTTCTAGAAAAGGTAGCCAGGCGTCCTGGACGAGTACGCCAAAACAGTCGAATATTATGGCTTTTATCATATTGATAGCATAGCAAACAAAGGGCTACAACCGGACTATCATCTGATGCCCGCAGGAGCGGGATTGGCGACTGGGATTGGAGCGACCGGAACGATACGTTCTGTCAGGCGGTAGGCCACCCCGGTGGCCAGGACCATCAGGCTGAGCATAGAAACGACGTCTGCCACCGTGTATAATTGCCAGGTTCTGGCAGTGTCGTGCAGCGGCCCAGCGGCCATGAGCAGGAATAAGCCGGCACCGAGCAGGAACGACCTTGTGCGGGCGCTGGGATTACGAATGCCGTTAATTATTATCAATATAGCGGTGGGGAAGATGGCAACGGCTGCATATATCGCGATGCCAGCACCGACGATCGGGGCAGCATTGAACAATGTGACGCTTTTGTCGTTATCAAACTGGGGACGGTGGCCGTTGACCATTGTTACGAAGTTTAGGATAGTCAAGATGATGGCAACGATGTACCCGATGGCAAGCATTACTTTGGCATGTCTAGCCAAGCGGGGCGCCAGCGAGAACATCACTCGGGCTACACTCAGGAATGCCAAATATAGGAAAACGTGTCCGATGACATAACCCCACGCCATCAAAAATGGGAACTGCGACGGGTCCGACTTAAGAGCAAGATGCGGCGCGAACATAAATAGGAAGAAGATACCCATGTACAGAAAGAAGGTGTGGAGATACACAACTTGCGACGGCACGGCGCCTCCCAAATGCTTGATACGCAGACCAATATAAAACCACGAGCCGAGCATGGCAATGCTGCCGACGAGTGTAGTAATCGCTGTAAGGGGCATGGGCAAATCCTTTGACGTTATTGCTTATACACATTTCAGTATATACGCTCATGCTTAAATATGGTAGAGCAAGGGTTGAGCTTGTTCGACCCACACAGATCATTTTATCAATATGCCGACGACTTGTCTGTAGAATGTTGCCGGCGTCGCCGTAATAGTACGATAATAACGATCAGAATGACTAAGACGATAATCCACAGCCAGTAGCTAGCGTGCAGCAGTGACTTCTTCGCTGCTACGGTGGTGGCTGGTACTTTGACTTCTGAGAATACGAGCTGGGCTAAGTCGTTCGTTGTACCCAGCAAGGTGATCGAGATGTCCTTGGAGCCATTTTTGTCGACGTCATAGAGCGCCGTTTGGCCGACATTCAGCCGCACGGTCATCGGGTCGGAGTGTAGCACCAGCACGGCGTAATCACTGCCGACTTCGGATACCACAGCGTTGTGGGTCAGATCCTGGACGATAAAATGAACCGATTGTTGCGAGCCAAGGTTGAGTTGCTTGCCGGTGCCGACAGAGTAGGCATCGAAGTCGTTGAGCAGGATCGATGACCCGCTGGCGCCGGTGGTTGTTGGTGCGACTACTGGCTCGTCAGCTGTGATGTGGGCCAGCCCAGTATCTTTAATGACCGTCGGCAGGGCCTTGGACGCTGCCGCAGCCGAGCTGGCTACGACCGTATTGATGGTTATGCTGCCAGCTAGTGAGTAGGATGATTGGTTGTCCACGGCGTCGGTAGCTTTGACTCGGAAATACCACAGGCCATCTGCCAGGGCGGTCGGTTGGGTGAATGAGGCCGCCGTGCTGGCCGCCGATGAAACGCCCGAGGCAAAGCTGCTGCTCTGCGACCACTCGACAGTGTATGCCGGGCTTGCCAGACCACTGCCGCTGTCGGTTGAAGCTGTCCAGCTCCACTGCGGTGCTGAGTTATTAGCGGCCGTGCTGGCGCTCGGCGTGCCGGGAACGGTCGGCGCGACAGTGTCGATCAGTACGCTGCCGCTTGGTGAGAAGCTGGAGTTATTGCCGACCGTGTCACTGGCGATGACCCGGAAGTACCAGACACCGTCGGCCAGCGGAGTTGGCTGGGTGTAGCTGGCAGTAGTGCTTGTTCCGGCAGAAACGCCCGAACTGAAGGTTGAGCTCTGTGACCACTGCACGGTGTACGGTGTAGCAGCCAGCCCGGAGCCACCGTCGGTTGAGGCCGTCCAAGTCCAGGTCGGGACTGCGCTGCTGGTCGGGGTCGTGGTGGTTGTCGACGTGCCTGGTGTAGATGGGTTGGTGGCGTCGACCTTGAAGGCGATAGATCCGCTATTAGCGGTAGTATACGCACTGGCCGCGGCGCTATTGTCAACGGTTTTGACGCGCCAATAGTATGATCCGCTGGAAAGTGTCTGACTGCTGGATCCGACTGTATAACTACCCCCACCAGCCGCTTGGCCGACCGTGAAGCTGCGTGCTCCCTGGGCGGCGAGCGCCGAGGTGTAATCAACGACGGGTGAGGAAAAGTTCGACGTATCATCGACCTGGACCTGGTAAGCCACTGTGTCCGAGGTGTCTGGGTCGCTCAGACTGAGGCTCAAGCTCGGTGTCGCTGCGTTTGACCAACTACCGTCGATTGCCGTTGTTGGGCCGAGTGACGTCGGCGTGCTGGGGGTTTGGTTTGCTGCTAGAGTTGTGATGGCGACTGTCTTGGAAGCAATATCCAGTGGTGAGGCATCACTGCCGTACTCGGCCACATAGCCTGGCTGGGTCGTACCGCTGCAGGGCAGGTCGTTCCATTTGCCGGTGCCGCCGGTTAGGAATTGGGCGCAGTCTTCGTTGCCGCCAGAATCGTTGGGTTCGCCGCTGTTCCAGTTCGAATAGCGACCGCTGACTGCCGAGCCGCTGCCCGTGCCACTCCAGAACGATATGCCGCTCTCTGGCCCGGTTACCCACTTCCAATCGCCTTCGACAGTCGAGTCGCTGGCACCCATCCAGCCCGAATTGAGCAGCCGGGCTGATACGAAGTCATTTTCGGCCTGGGACGTCACGGTAGCCAGATAGCCTGTCGCGCCGTACTTGGTGCGGCCGGCCACATTGGTAGTGGCGTTTTGCCAGGAGGCAGTGTACGAGACGTATTCATATAAGTGGCCATTGTCCGGGAAGAAGACTTCGCCGGCATTTACCAGTGATACTTCCAGCGAGTCCGTACCGGTACCGGTACGGGTATATTGCAGGGTGGCCAGGTCAGCGTTGACGTTAGCCAGCGTCCCACTGAACTGCAATGTCGCGCCGGTGCTGGATCCGCTAAAGGTCAGGCCGGTCACGGTTGTCATGGCCAAGCTACCATTACTGACGAATAATTTAACAGGCACGGTCGGATTTCCAGTGCCGGTCACTTGCAGGTCGCTAATTGGTGTGGCGCTTCCGCTATGCCCGGTCACGGCGCTGCCGCCGGTCAAGTTCGGATCAGCTGTGGCGCTGACGATTTTGGGCACGAGTGCTACTATCGAAAACAAGCCTAGCAAAACGACCAGGCTTGTCCAGAGCTTTACTCTCAAAACTGTTTTATTGATCACTCGCCTTTGTTTATGTGAACGACAACTGTACTTAAGCATAAGCTTAGCATAGGGCGGGGCAATTAACTAGGCTACGCCTCAGGCTGCGCCGAGTAGTGGAAAGTTCTTGTATCGTTCGCTGTCCATATTGTTATTATAGGCGTTAAACAACGGTAGGTGACGGGGTAATCGTATCCCTAATCGTTCCACAGAGCCAGGGACGGGCTGGTACTCGGGGTCGGATGTATCAAGTTCAACTTGGCTCCGATGTGGCCTCAGCCGCAACAGTTTGAGTGTTGCATCGACCACAATTTGCAGGGGTGTGTCATTACGCGTCAGCCCAAAGAGCCGTAAGTCCGGATTATCGGCAGCGTGTATCCTGGCAGCGGTTAGTGCGGCGTCATGGACTGCGATGTGGTCGGGGTGATTGTCGTATCCATGCTGCCCAAGCGTTACCACGATTTGCACATCGTGCGCCACGAGCAACCGCCCAATTTCGGCCTTGATGATGCCGCGGTTGATGTCGGGATGCTCCTTAGACGATAGTTTTCCGTCGGGCAATTCCAGAAAATGCTGATTTTCCCTGAGTACACCATACCCGTCAAGTGCTTCAATCGCCTCACTTCGTCGTTGTTTGCCCAAGCCTTCCGGATTGCCGCGGTTGCTGGCTTCGCCATCAGTTGCGGTCAGCGTATGCAGGGTAGCGCCCTGTAGGCACAACCGATCGGCCATTCCACCAATGAGAAATTCATCGTCAGGGTGGGCTAATGCAAACAGTACGTTACCTCCGGTCGGTATAGCCAGGGCGGTGCGGATTGGGGGACGTTCGAGTGTTTGTGTCATAGTTGTGCCGATGTCATTAAAAAAGGCTTCGTTTGTGTTGAAGCCCGAGTTTGTGTATAAGATGCTAAATAGTTTTACATGCTACAACAAGCCATCGGGCAGTTGCGGCAACACATCGAGTTTTTATTTGTAGCAATCATTTAACTAAATAGTAGCAAACACTGGTTATGTAGGTCAAGCAGATCTGAGGTGGCTGACGATTAGGCGCCAATCAACTGTCGTGCCAACGGCGATCTCGGGTAGTTTGGCGACTTCAATCCACTCAGCCGTCAGGCCGGCGAGCGTTTCGTATTCATCGAGCTCTACGTCACCCAGAGTACCTCCGACGTAATTGCAGTGATAATAAAGCATTAATGACTGGACATGCGTGAAATTTGGTGGCTGCTCTGATTCTTGCCAGGTGAAAAACGAACTATTCATGTCAACCAATTTGGGATCGGCGACCAAAATACCGGTTTCTTCCTTAATCTCTCGGACAACGGTTTCCTCGGGGTCTTCTCCGAGCTCAACGCCACCACCGGGCAGATGAAACTTCCCACCCTCTTTCGTCAGCAAAATCTTACCGTCATGGATCACGATCCCGTATGCCGCCGGCCGCCACGTCAGATCGCCCGCAGTAACCTCATACTCATTACCGTCGATATCTTTACTAATCATTGGACGCGTACTTTGATGGCTTCCTCGAATGCTCGCACGGCTAGCAGTCGCGTTGTGTCGACAAAGGGTAGCGGCGAATCAGCTTCACTGGCAATGACTACTGGTATTTCGGTGCAACCGGCGATGAAGGCGTCGCAGCCTTGGTCCTTGAGGTGTTGAATAAAGACGCACATTTTGGCGGCTGTTTCTGGTGTTGGTTTGCCGTGAATCACCTCGGAGTAGAGTAGATCGTTGATAGCATCCTGGTCGGCTTGGTCGGGTGTGACTGGCTCGATGCCGTTATCGCGCAGCGGCTCCTCATACAGCCCGTCGCTCATCGTGACGCTAACGCCGAGAATGCCGACTTTCTTGAACCCGCGGCGCTTGCATTCAGCGACGGCAATGTCGACGATGCTCATGACCGGTATGGCGGCCTTTTGCTGCACCTCAGCTATGGCGTAGTGCGGCGAGTTGGAAGGAATGATAACGAAATTTGCGCCGGCTTTGGCCAGTATGTCGACCGATTCTAATAAATCTTTGGCAACCTGGCTCCAGTCTTTGTTGATGATTGGCGGATCAATGTCGCTCAGTGCGGGGTTGGTGTAGGTGATCCGTGGATGCTTGCCGCTATCCGCACCGAAATGTTTGTAGCTCTCCGCGACGATGGCGTCAATACAGAGGAGTGATCCGGGGATGGTGATGCCAGCGATGCCGATGTGTTTCATATCGTTAGCTTACGCCAACTGGCTCGAGCAATACGCCATTCTTCGACACCTCTGGTACGCAGCACATGCTACGGTTGAAGCAGCAGGGGCGGCGCTCACCGCGAGTTAGCTTGGAGACGGCGACTTCGATGTGATGCGCGCGAGTTTCGGATTTGGCGGTGGCACCAATCCAGCGGATCCATTCCCAGCGGGCCATTGGGGTGACGTCGTTCCAGAGTGCTTGCAACTTGGGGCTGGCATCGATGACGGCTTTGATATCGGCCGGAATCTTGGGCTCTGGCCAGATCTTAGTTGACTCAATCTCGAGAGTGACCGACTCGCCGACATCGATATCTGCAGATTTCTGCATCTGCTTGTCGATATTGAGCCAGTGGCCGCCCTTGCCGTCGGGCTCGAGCGCGGTCTGAAAAGCGAAGTCATTGATAGTGCCACTGACCATGACCTGTCCGCGCGATGGAAGCTTGGCGCTGGCGCTCTGTGGCAGCTTGGCTATTGTCCAGCCGTTGATTAGAAATGGTGTTGCTTCAAAGTTGATTGTCGGCATATATTCATTACTTATTAGTACGGCAATGATATGTCTATTATAGCAAAAAGGAGGCGCATTACCCCGTTATTTATGAAATACCCAGGTTGGGTAGCGCAGTCCTCTTTGCTTTTGACCAGTCAATGTAGTCGGTAGAATCATGCCCATTCCAAAACTGGGCTTCTTCCTCGAGGCTCTTAAACTCAGGAATCTTTTTCAAGTCGTTCATAGGATAACCTTCAACCGTAATTATAACGCTTGCAAGGACTATGTGCCATATATAGCATATAGCTCTAGGGTGACTGAGTTGTTGTTTAAAACTCCCGATGGACAAGTTTGGAAGCGTTAAAGTATTGCTTAGTGAATTCCAGGGCGTCATCGACAGAGAATTGCTTGCAGGTGTACAGCACACAAGAGAGAAATTTCTGGTTCGTCCAGATGTAGAGGGCGATACCGGAATCAATCAGTGGCACAAATGCTTCAATCAATAATCTTTGACGTACGATTTGTGGCGCGAGATCTTCCATAGGCTTAATCGTACCAATTGTCCGTGGACGAACCAAGCGATTGATACCACTCAGCAGGCTTAGCTATTTGCGACAACGTCCAGTTACCGAGGCCGATACTGAAATGTGCTTGCCAGATTTCAGTATGTATCGTGCGTAGCCCTGAACTCGCGGTAAAAAGCGCTAAAACAGTAGAGCCAAGAATAAGCTTGCCGCTGATTGCTTCAACCCTAAGGAGATAATCGGCGAGTTCGGGTCAGGAATGGTATGCCTAACGTATACCAGTGTCAAAGGTAATGACTACTTTGGTGAATTTGCCTTGCTCAACAGTGACAGTCTGGGGTTTGCTGGTCAGCATGTCCGTAACGATCGGTTCTATAGAATACGTTCCGGGGTCGAGTTCTGACTCGAACTGACCCTTATCATCGCTCGCTACCGTACGTACCTTACGATCTAACTTTGTATCAATGACATCAATAGAGAAGGCCGATGAGTACCGGCGCGTACAACCGTCGGCACCTGACGAATCCCCTACACCGCATGTTGGACCGGATGGATACAAAACCGCGTATCCGCTAATTCCACTTTTACCACTCCCCCCATTTTTACTGGAGGTTGAAGTTTTTGGCACCGCTGGCTGTGGCGCAGATTTGTTGTTCTGGTATACGTAGTATCCGATAGCGCTTAACGCCACCAGTATAACCGAGGCTAAAACTATAAGGATATGAGCGAACCCCGAGGAATTCATACTTCTTCTTTGGTATTCCATACTGCCTTTACTGTAGCATCTGTGGCGCTGCTGTCAATAATCATTAGCGGTATAGCTGCGCTGAGCAGTTTATAATTGTATAAATGTCTAGAAATCGATAATCGTCACAGATGTATTACACAAACTAGGTTACTATAAGGGTAAACACTATAACTGGAAGGTCTACAATGTCAAAAATAGAACGCAGGGCAGTCGATACGGTTTTCATTTTATTAGGGACGGCAATGACCGCCGTGCTGCTGGTAGTCGGTGGGCTGGCACTGTACGGGTATCACTTTGCGACGACCAGCGTCCGCACCGAACTGGCACAGCAAAAAGTATTCTTTCCGCCCAAGGGTAGCCCGGCGATAGCCGCCTTACCAGTGGCGGACCAAGTAGAAGTCAACAAATATGCCGGCCAGCAGCTCCTCACCGGGCAACAGGCCAAAGTTTACGCTAACAACTTCATTAACGTCCACCTCCAAAACGTTGCCGGCGGCAAGACATATGCCGAAGTCAGCACCGAAGCGTTGCAAGACCCGACCAACACCAAATTACAGGGACAAAAAGCTACCTTGTTTCAAGGTGAAACCTTGAGAGGTCTGTTGCTCGGGAGTGGGTACGCCTACTGGACGTTTGGCATGATCGCTCTGTATGCTGCTATTGCTGCCTTCGTCGGAGCTGGCGTGATGGCTATATTGGTCTGGCTCGGCATGTTACATCTGGCAAAACTCACGTAAATGAAATTCTCGCTAAAACAAGCACTCCCATACATCTTGCTCGTAGCTGGGATTATCGGCTGTGTAGCCTCGTTCGCGCTGACCTACGACAAAATCCACGTCCTGCAAGACCCGAGCTATATTCCGGATTGTAATATTAATCCGGTCCTCAGTTGCGGTTCAGTTATGAAAACTGAACAAGCCAGTCTGCTCGGTGTGCCGAATACGGTATTCGGACTGATGGCCTTCAGCATGCTATTCACCTTCGGCATCTTGCTGATCGCGGGAGCACAGGTCAACAAATGGGTGTGGCGCGGTGCTCAGGTAGTGGCTCTGATCGGCGTAATATTCATGCACTATTTGTTCTTGCAGGGAGTGTACAGAATCAATGCCATATGCCCGTGGTGTTTCATTGTGTGGATGATAACCATACCGGTGTTTTGGTATATTACGATATATAATTTGAACGTCGGAAATATAAGGCCGCCAGCAGCCCTGAAGCCTGCATCGCTCTTTGTACAGCGGCATCACGGCGACATACTGCTTGTCTGGTACCTGATTATATTCGGTATACTCCTACAGCACTTCTGGTATTACTGGTCGACATTACTGTAGGAGAGGCTGGTTAGCTAGGCGACGATAGATTCTTGATTTCCGTCAACCAGGATCGCTTCGTCGTCGTGCAACGCTTTGTAGACGATGTGATGTTCTTCGAAGTATCGTATAGCATCGTCGATCAGGGCAGACTCCGGATGATCGGATTTATAGTGTGGAGCAATTGCGTACGGTAAGATGTTGAGACCGTCCCAGATCGTGTCGCTTTCATATCCTGCCGGAGTTACTTGCGCGTCGTCGACTAATTCGAGCCCATGTAGCGTCAATCCCATAACGCAGGCACCAGCACTGTATCCGCCGTAGGCAATCTCGTCGTGTTCCAGAAGTTCCTGATCTTGTTTCAGGCGCTCAACAATACCTTCGTCTGGAAATTGATCGGCTGCATTGGTTATTAATGCCACGTGTTTTTTGTCACGATCAATAAGCTCGACAAGCTTCTCGGGCTTATTACCCATAGATATGATGATAGATACAATCTCATTAGAGATGATTATACCAAAGTAGAGAGATTTCCAGAGGTACCTTTAGTAACGAACCCCAGAGATATTTATCGATAATAGTATGATATTCTGTCAACAACAGGAGATTATATGCTTGAGGTTATCAAAGATACGCTCAACCGGTGGAATGTTACTAAGAGTGAACGCCAGAAGCTACAGCACAGTTATCTGGCATTGACGATGGTTATAGTGCTAATCGCCGGTATCTTCAGTCTATTTAACGCCACACTTGGTCATAATGTCGTATTGATCGCCGTGATTGCGCTGGCTATCTTCTTCGTTAACGCCCTCATCTGGAACTTACTGCAATCAACCGTGCTCGATAAATTAGCTACCAAGTCGAAACGAAAATAATTACTCCCAAATGGTGCGTTTAGCGAGCAACTCTGGATATTCTGGTTGCGGGACGCAAAATTCATTATCGAAGGGATCAACCATTACCCAGAAGCGAAAGCCACGCTCGTCAATCAGTTGATGCCGCTTAGCGCCCAGCTTTTCCAACCTATCAGCCTCAGCTTCCACATCATCCGTTTCAATGTCGATATGAATCCGAGTCCGGGCAGCTAGGCCATTACTTCGAGCTTTTACACTTAGTGGTAACCATACTTTGCCGCCGGATTGCTATCAATTGTTAACGTGTTTGTCACGTTGAAGTATGGCCTGTAAACACAAAAAGATAACCGGAAGACTCAATACGCCCGTTAAATACTGTGCAAGCGTCGTAACTTCTCCTGGTTTAAAAATGTCATGGAAGAATAGAAAGTCAGTAAATAGGAATCCGAAAATCAATACGACGCTCAATAATTTTTTCATATCTATATTATACCATGACTGCGTAGTGCTTATGCTTGTCTGGGCATCATCGACGAAGTTAGAGCCAACTTGGTGAACAGTCGTATACTACTAGGGCATGAATACACAATTGCCAGACAGACTCTTACTAAAAAAAGGCCTATATCTCGAGTACTTCACCTTGCTCTGGAACGTAGTGGGCATCTTTGTAACGGCAATAGCTGCCATTACAGCACATTCGGTTGCGTTAGGCGGATTTGGCCTGGATTCTCTGATTGAGATTGGGGCAAGCACGATTGTTATTTGGGAGCTTACCAATACGAAAGAGAATGTCAGGGCAAAAGCGCTGCGCATGATTGGGGTGGGCTTCTATACGATTTCAGTCTATATTTTCTTCCAGGTAGCCTATCTTCTGCTCAGGGATTCACACCCATCAGTCTCTGGACTAGGAATCGTATGGACGGCGATTACTTTCATAATTATGTTACTGCTGGCTCATGCGAAACGCATCACCGGCGAACAGCTAAAGAACCCCGTACTTATCACGGAAGGTAAAGTAACTTTGATTGATGCGTATCTAGCAGCTTCAGTGTTGGCGGGCTTGCTTTTGAATGCCGCGTTCCATTGGTGGTGGGCTGATCTAGCATCGGCACTCATAATTGTGTATTACGGACTAAAAGAGGGCCGGGCTGCGTTCCAGGAAGCGCGGCATCATTAGAGTTTGGCTGGTAATCGTAGACATTGTTAGAAACTTATTGCTACATGCAAGCATGCTGTATAGTTTCCAAACCTTTTTATTTAGCTAAATCCTTTTTGAGCTGTTCGAATTGTTCTTTATTTATTTCACCCTTGGCGTATCTCTCTTTAACTATGTCTATCGGTTCGGCTTTTTGAGATTCCCCTAAGTGATGGTGATGGTCGTGCCCTCTCAATAGATGTATAACCACAACTGCAACGACAGCTAGGAAAACAAACCAAAACAGCATCATCACTATACCCCAACCCCAATCATTACCATTCATCATTTGGTATCCGTACATAATAACCTCCTGTCTGTACTACTTAGTATACGCTTAGGAGGATACTTAGCTTTTCTGTGTTTGGAATTCATCATTCTCAGCATCATTGGTCCGCCAGTTTGCAGGAAACGCCATATTAACAAACCTGCGATAGTCAGGAAGATTATATTAAGTACAGTAGTGTAGTTAAAGCTTACGCTTGCATCAAGTACCCTTGCATTTCGTACATGCGGCACCAACTTTAGCAACCATATTGTATTCATTGTTAAGCAGAGCTGGTGTCGGCACCAGTTTGCATAACATGGCGTTAAGTTCTCCGGTGTTCTTTTTGGGATTTGTAATGTTAACGGAGCCACTTACTGCGCCCGTAACTGTCAAGAAACAAACCTGGTACGCAGTACTAGTTGGCGCATTATTACCACCGCAAGTACACATACTTAACTTTTACTCATCGCCCGAGCTGGCTCTACTAGCTGGTAATACGTTTGCCTATCTTGTGAGTCCCAAGAGAAAACTCTTCCCGATTCTGAAGCAGAAGCTAGAGATTGCCACTAACACCCTTGACTTTATATTTGCCCCTGGGCAAAAGTTTGCTTACCAGCCTGGGCAGTACATGGAATTTACGCTCCAGCACCAGGGTACCGACGCGCGGGGTAGCCGACGCTACTTTACGCTCGCATCATCGCCCACCGAACCAGACTTACGCATAGGTGTAAAATTCTACGATAATGGCAGTAGTTTCAAGCGAGCTTTATTAGGCATGGATCCGGATACACTGTAGCTGCTTCACAAATTGCAGGGGATTTTGTCTTGCCAAAAGACCCCAAACATAAACTAGTTTTTATAGCTGGCGGCATCGGCATTACACCGTTCAGAAGCATGGTTAAGTATCTTTTAGATACAAGTGATAGCAGGGCCGTGACGCTACTTTACTCGGCACGAACAGAATCAGACATAGCATGTAAGGAAGTATTTGAAGAGGCCAGACAGGCCATCGGTATTCGTACTTTCTACGGCATAACTGATAAAGG
>DHXQ01000029.1:0-2123 GCA_002413755.1 Candidatus Saccharibacteria bacterium UBA5152
GTGCTGTGACGAGCAAATGCGAAGCGCGGTATGACGAGCTTCAGAACCAGGAACGTGCAGACTGCCAGGATGGCGATCAGTACCAGCGCACTCGGCGCGTATTGGCGCAGGACATAGGTCAGCGTAATCTTGTTCTTCACCAGCAATGAACTAGTCTTCGTATCAACCGTGCCGTTGGCATAGTAGGTCTTCACCAGCATGGTATGGGTGCCGTTGCGTTGCTTCCTGGTATCAAAATTATAGCTGTAAGGAGTGGTATTTTTGGTGGCGAGCAGCTTACCGTCGAGGTAGTACTCGACTTTGCTGATTGCCGACGTGCCATTAGTGGCGGTGGTCGGAGAAAGTGTTACCTGGCCCTGAAGCTCAGTCACAACTCCTTGGTCTGATGTTCCTAAGGAAGCATGGCCGCCATCTTTCGGTAAAATAGACAAGCCGCCTGACCCATTGACTACGGAACCACCACCATCTGAGCCAGAGATTGTATAGGTAGCCCCCACCGAATTTGTAAGATCGAGGATATTCGTACCGGTACCTGACTTATCATAGGCAGCCGAACCGCCATTAATCGTCAGTGGTACCGAGCCGTCAGAGCCAATGACTTTGAAATTTATCGTCACCAGGCTGTTATCGCCAGTTATTCCATCGCTACCGCCGGCCGTGCCACGAATAATGTCGACCGTACCGTTAGCATTCTTGGTACGCTGTTGGACGGTGTAGACACCACCCTCGCTAACGCTGACGTATTGCAATTGGTTGGTCGGATAGCCGACAATTGCTTCGACCGTGGTAACGGTACTTGTGCCACTACTGATGCGGACTGATGCCGAGAGTGTGTCGCCAGTATTATAGGTGCCGGCAGAGGGGCTCATGTAGAGTAGCGGCGCGCCAGTGGGTGAAGGTGGTGGCGGAGTTGGAGTCGGGGATGGTGGTGGCGGCGTGGCGGTACCCGTAAGTGTATAGCTTCCGTTGCCTACGCTCTGCAATATGTCAGTATTATCGGTGCTCCGTACCAGGAACGAATAAGCCTTATCGACGGTGATCGTACCGGTGCCTGACGCTCCGATGACTTTGAAATTTATCGTCACAACTGCGACATCGCCAGTCAGTGGATTGTTGGCATTGCCCCGGCCAATTCGAACGACACCGGGTGTGTCGGTACTTGTCGCTGCCACAACCGGGAATGAGCCACTCTCGCTAATACTGCTGTACTGTAAGGAGTTGCTGTCGTAATTCAAGGAAGCCTGGACGGTGTTGATCGGATCCGTACCGCTGTTTTCACGGACGGTGATAGAGACAATCGAACCTGCCGTCAACGTACCGGAGCCGGGGTTAACATATATAGAGGCGCCAGTGGCGGCATGACTGTCGTGGTAGGTTTTGACACCCAGGTAGCTAATGGAACCAATTATTACAGCCGCAACAACAAACGATAGAATAGAACGCAGTCGTTTTTTACGCGCCAGAATCTTCTTAACCATGTCTCAACTTACCTCGTTATTATGCTTATGGTAGCACAGATGGCGCGGCTGCCCTATACTGCGAACCGACTATTTGGTTGTCGGACCAGACGGATGGTAGACTTCCGGTTCAGGTGCTTGAGGTGCTGAATTGCCTTCATCAGGAGCGATGACGACTGGTATTACGTCGCTAGTCGTCACGGTGTAGTCAGCGGCTGAAGTGCCGGAATTATTACCGTTATAGTTGTCCGGCCCGCCGTTTTTGCGATGGATGATCCAAGCCGCGACTGCAGCTGCAATCACAAGCAAAATTAGGATGATCAGCCAAGCGTACTTCTGGGCCCACAGATTGATTTGTGACAGGCCGAATGGATTCTTGATGAGGACGGTTTCGCTGGTTGATTTCGTCTGGCCATTGGCGAAGAACGTCTTGGTGGTCAATGTGTATTCACCATTGAGGAACTTAGCCGCATCAAGGTGGTACTTGTATGGCGCCGTTTTGACGGTTGCGACAAGTTTCTTGTTTAGGTAATACTCGACCCGGTTCACTCCGTCTGGCAGGATTGGCAATGGGTTTATGTCAACTGGCGTGGTAACTTCCACGACACTGTTGTCAGTCAGAGCAATCGAATCGTCAGAATTGTCGGGCGTAACTGCGGTTACATC
>DHXQ01000029.1:2312-5998 GCA_002413755.1 Candidatus Saccharibacteria bacterium UBA5152
CCTGTTGTCAGCCGCACTAATGGCGATGGAACTGCTCAGAAAGTCTAGCGATGCGTTGCCTGCAGCCACGACAGTGAATGAGGCTGTACCAATCAATTGTGGGCCACTGACGCCCGACGTACTAGAGCCGCCCGTACCGCACTCTTTGCGCTTGGTGTATTGGATTATCGATATCTTTCCGTTGCCTGAGTCAGCTGCCCGCGGGATATCGAGCTTGCTGCCGGAGGCACTGAATGAGTCGTAGCGGAGCAAATTGGTCGGATAGCTGAAGTCGGCTTGGACGACATTAGTACAGTCCGTACCAGAGTCTTCGTAGATACCGACGTTAACAGTGTCGCCGACAGTGTATGCGTTGGTGGATGATGTGAAGTAGAACCCTGCCGTCGCGGCGTGGGCGTTCAAGTTGTAGATGACCGCACCGACAACGACTAGCAGTCCGACCACCAGTACTGGTGTAAACGCCTGGGCGCTCTTGAACTTTCGGATCACTTGTTTCTTTATTTTCACAATGTATCTCCTAAGTGGCTCAGCAATATATCGAGGTCGGTTTGATCTACCACACCATCCTGGTTGATATCACCGAATTTGACCGGTACATTTTGATCATTCCAGTGCGACATCATTATCGAGAGGTCAAATAAGTCGACGATGCCATCGGAGTTCAGATCTCCGATCAAGCCAACCGTTGCCTGGGTCGTAGTGACAGATAGCGCAGCTGATGCGGCCGAAGTATTGCCAGCGGCATCAAAGGCTTTGACGGTGTAGCTGTAGGTGGTGTTGGCGGTCAATCCGCTATCGGGGTACCCGGTGCTGGTGGCGTCGCCAATGAGCGTACCGTCGCGATAAACGTGGTAGCCACTAACTCCGACGTTGTCGGTGCTGGCCGTCCAGTCGAGTATCGTCGAATTGGTGGAGACAAGTGATACTTGCAGGCCGGACGGAATAGTTGGTGCTTGCGTGTCAACTGCAGTTGGCGTGTGGACTGGGTTTGGTGTGGCAGTCGCCTTGGCACTTTCGTTGCCGGCAGCGTCAACTGCCGATACCGTGTACGAGTAGTCACTGTTTCCAGTTACGGTCGTATCATCGTGGCTCCGATCCGTCGCCAACTTGGTAGCGATCAGGCTGCCACCGCGGTAAACCTTGTAGCCAGTGACCGCGATGTTATCGCTACTGGCCGTCCAGCTGACTGTTACCCGCCCAGCCGATGGAGCCACAGCGGTAACATTGCCAGGTACAGTTGGAGCTTGTGTATCTGCTAGCGTGGCGATTGTCTGGGCGGTGCTGAGTGCCGATGCGTGGCCATTGGTGTCATAGGCCTGAACCGTGTAGTTGTAGCTAGTGCTAGGAGTCAGACCGCTATCGTCGAACGAAGTAGCCGTGACGGTACCAACGAGCACAGCGTCGCGGAAGACACGGTAGCCGGCGAGCGTACAACCACTGGCAGCCGTCGATGCGGACCACGATAGGCTTGTCGCCGTCAGTGTGCTGGTGCCTGAGGTCAGACCAGATGGTGTCGTCGGGCTGCCAGAACAGGTCGGAATGGCGGGTTGCGTCTTAGCCGATACGATGTTCGACGGCGCGCTTTCGTTGCCAAGTTTATCGAATGAGGTAACGGTGTAGCTATAGGTCGTGCCGGCGCTGACATTTGAGTCGACAAATGTGGTGCCACCGGTATTGACGGAGTAAGTTGCAGCTGTCGCGCCGTCACGGTAGATCCTGTAGCCCTGGACGCCGACGCCACCTGGGTTCGGGAAGTCAGTGCTTGGTCCCCAGCTTAGGTTGACACTGGCGGCGTCAGGCGCCGCTGCCGTCACGCTGACAGGAGTCGTCGGTGCCATGTCGTCAGTCTTGCTGGTCAAATTGGATGCCGTGCTGCTGGTAGAAACATTACCTGATGTGTCGAAGGCTTTGACAGTGTAGCTGTAGCTGGTGCCTGAGGTCAGGCCGCTATCTGTAAAGCTGGTGCCGCTGGTAACATCTCCGACGATAGCACCGTCACGGTAGACGTGGTAGCCGGCCATCGTGCAAGCGGCTCCGGCAGTGCTTGCAGTCCAGGACAACGATATCGTCGTGTAGTTGCTGGCTGTCTTGGCCGGGGTGCCAGGTGTCGTTGGAGCTAAGGTACATGTTGGAACGCCAGCGATTGTGTATGATGCGTGCGCAGGTACCGAAACATCTAGAATGCTCGTGCCTGTACCTGAGTCGTCATAGATAGCCGAGCCCGCACCGACGTCGACGGCCGCTGTACCACTCGTACCAATCACCTTGAAATTCAATGTGACGACTGTGTTGGTGCCGCCGACTCCGGCGCTGCCGCCAGGAATGCCGCGGATAATGTCGAGTACACCAGGCGTGGCAGTATTGGTACGCTGAGCGACCGTAAACACGCTGCCTTCGGTGATGCTGACATACTGCAGCTGTGCTGCTGGATAACTGATTGCCGTCTCAACGGTAGTCAGCAGTGCGTTCGTACTACTTACCTTCACAGCTACTGGAATAGTTGATCCGGTGGTGAATGAACCGCTGGTAGGTGCGAGCGAGAATGATGCCGTGCCAGCTGGTGGTGGCGGCGGAGGCGTGACGGTGCTTGGAGCCAGTGTATAGCTGGCAGCCGTCGACCCAGCGAGATTCAGGATATTCGTACCGGTACCGGTGTCGTCGTATAACGCTGAGGTGCCCGCAAATGTGACAGCGGCCGTGCCGGAGCTGCCCAAAACTTTGAATGTGACCGTGACTACGGGGTTGGTACCGGTTACACCGGCAGTACCGCCAGGCAGACCGCGGATAATATCAACCGTACCGGCTGTACTAGTATTGGT
Source organism: Candidatus Saccharibacteria bacterium UBA5152 (assembly GCA_002413755.1). Classification (GTDB taxonomy): domain Bacteria; phylum Patescibacteriota; class Saccharimonadia; order Saccharimonadales; family UBA4665; genus UBA4665. Next base: position 5,132 of record DHXQ01000029.1, read on the forward strand.
ACGCAAAGCCGTCGTAAATACGCCGCCCTCAGTAACTCCGACGAACTGCAGTTGTGCGGCTGGATAATTAAGTGTCGATTGGACGGTCGTCAGATTCTCGGTACTGCTGGCTTTGACATTAACCGAAATGGTCGAATCTTTGGTAAACGTGCCGCCGGTTGGGCTCAGTGATAATGTCGACGATGAAGGCACCACCGTAGTAATAGTCAGCGTGTTACCGGCAACAGTCGCCAGAATGTCGTTGTTAGTGACCGCTTCAGTGACTGAAGATTGGGTTTTATCAATCGTCAAGGCCGTTGTGCCGGTGCTGGCCAGAACCTTGAAGTTCAAGGTTACGATCGGGTTATCCCCGGCTACACCATTGCTACCAGACTGAACGGCGCGAGCAATCTTAACCACACCAGCCGTGCCGGCGTCAGTCGACGTCACGCTGGTGAAGGTGCCGCCCTCGGTTAGGCCCATATATTGCAGCTTGGTGGCATCGTAGCCGACCGATGACTGGACGGAGTTAGCGACGGCTGTCCCGCTATTCTCACGGACCGTCACGGCTACGGTTGAGCCAGAGTCAACGTTAGCTGTAGCCGGACTCAAGGTCATACTTGCGCTACTCGTTGAAGTACCGGTTACGGTGTATGTTGATCCGGTTGTAGTAGATAGTACATCGACATTATCCGTACTACGCACAACGAATGAATAGTTCTTATCGAAAGACAGGTTAATAGAGCCGGAAGTAGCTATCACCTTGAAGTTGGCAGTCACAACGTCGTTGCTACCAGTGACAGGCGTCGTTTGCGTCGCCCGGCCAACAAGAATGACGCCAGGGGTGCTGGTGCTGGTAGCGGCCACCATCGGAAATGCCGTACCTTC
>DHXQ01000029.1:6203-8575 GCA_002413755.1 Candidatus Saccharibacteria bacterium UBA5152
CCACTGTCTTCTTTGATGGTAACTGAGAAGTTTGAGCCAGGCGCAACTGAGGTGCTGGTTGAGGCTAACGACAGCGTCGCGCCGGTGGCGGCGCGACTTCCGGCTAGCAAAACAACGCCGACAACACTAACCAGCAATACAACAAATATTGCCAGGCTATTCTTCACGATGTCAGAACGAGACCGAATCCACTTCACTGTTTGTCCGTGTTCATACTTAATTTACGCATTATTATGCTTAAGCTTCTTGGAATTAGCAAGTACTATTTGATGAAACAGATCGTAGAACGCTAATCTATGCGGGCGTCTTGGGTCAGCAAGCGGGCGCGCATCTCGTTGAAGCGCTTCTGTTGCTCAGCTGCAACCTCTTCAGCGGTCTTGGTGTGACCACCGGCAGCGGTTTTAACCTCAGTGTTCTTGCCGTCACTACCACGAGTATTACTGATCACGTTGACGACCGGAATGATGATCGGGCTACGCTGAGTGTGTTCAAACAGGTAATGCGTGACATGGTCCTTGATCTCGGCTTTGAAACGGTCGAGGTCGACGCGTTTGAAACGCTGGCCGACGGCCCGCTTGAGTTCAGCCCGCAGGCCATTCATCAACTCTTCGTTGTCGCGCATGTAGATGAAGCCGCGGCTGATAATATCCGGACTGGTCATCAGATTACCACTGCGTTTATCGACAGTCAGGACGATGGCGACCAGACCTTCTTCGCTGAGCAGGACGCGGTCTTTGATAACCACGTTGCTGACGATGGCGCCAGTCTGGTCGACCAGGATGGTACCGTGCGGGACTTCGCCTTCGATGGTCATTTTGTCAGCCGTCAGAGCCATGACTTCGCCGTTTTCAGCGTTGTAGGTATTAGCCCGTGGTATTCCCTGTTCGATTGCCAGCTCAATGTGACGCTGCTTGACGCGGTAGGCGCCGTAAATTGGGATAAAGAACTTCGGCTTGGTCATAGTGATCATGTCGGCATATTCATCGCGACTGGCGTGACCAGAAACGTGCAGCGGCCCAACACCGTCGAGCTCGTGGTTGCGGGCCTCGAAGACGTGGACGCCTTTTTTGGTGAGACCATCAACCATCTGGCCGATCAGGGCGTCGTTACCGGACTCTGGGATTGGAGTACTCGACAGGATGACGGTGTCCTGCTCTTTGAGCTTGATGTGGCGGTGTTCACCGCCAGCCATGCGCTGCAGTGCGCTGGAGGGCTCGCCCTGGCTACCGGTACAGACCACAACGACATCGCTGTCCTTCATGGTTGGAACGCTGGCGATCGGCACGAAGGTACCCTTCGGCACTTTCATGAAGCCATGGCGGATGGCCATTTCCAGTGTACTGACCATGCTGCGACCATCCATGGCAACTTTGCGGTTGTGGTGGACGGCGGCGTTGACGATCATCTGGACGCGGTTCATGTTGGTCGAGAACAGGCCAACGAAGATCCGGCCCGGTGCATTACTGATAATGTCGACGAAGGTCTGCTCGATCGATGATTCGCTCGGGGTGCGGCCCATACGCTCGACAGTGGTGCTTTCGCTGAGCAGTGCCAGCACGCCTTCGTTGCCAAGCTCGGTTAGACGGTCATAGTCGCTCTTCTCGTGGTCCAGGGGGTTCGGGTCAAACCGGAAGTCACCGGTGTTAATCACCCGGCCAACTGGTGTATCAAGCACGATGCAGGTGCTGCCGGGGATAGAGTGCGTGATGCGCACCAGTTCGACGAAGAATTCGCCGACTTTGAGTTTTTCGTGGGTGTCTTCGTTCATAGTGACGGTTTTAAGTTCAAAACCTTCGGGCATCGGCAGGCCGAAGTTGGCGAAGATTTCTTCAACACGGCCAATAGTGAATTTCGAGCCGTAAATCGGCGCTGGGAACTTGGGCACGATGTGTGGCAAACCGCCGATGTGGTCCAGGTGGCCATGGGTGATGATGTAGGCCCGCAACTTGTGGCGGATTGACTCCAGGTAAGCCGTGTCGGCAATGCCGTAGTTAATACCGGGCAGATCGACTCCAAGGTCGTTACCGCAGTCCAGGATGACGGCGTCGTTGACGTATTCGACCAGTATCATGTTCTTGGAACCACCTCCGTCCATACCGCCGAGGCCAATGATCTTCAGGCGTGGGCTGTCGTCGATAACGTTGGCGCGCCCCTTTTGTTGAAATGGCTGTCCTTCGACGTTGGCTGATAAATATTGGTTGGCAATCTTCTGGGCGTCCATCTGTGAACGCTTCTGGGCGCGGACAGCCGCGCCGCGTGACGATGAGCTACCGCCAAGACCGCTCGATTGGCCACCTTTGCCACCACGGCCACCATTTCCGCCATTTCCATTCTGGCCGCCGCGGCGTTGACCGCCCCGGCCGGAGTTCTCG
>DHXQ01000029.1:8699-12718 GCA_002413755.1 Candidatus Saccharibacteria bacterium UBA5152
GTTAGAGCTGTCGGCGCTTTGGCCTTCAGCTGGTTTTGGTTGGTTATTTGATTCTTCTTGTGGATTCATTGATCCTCCTTTTTCTACTTGTCTGTAAATGTTCTTTACGTTATGAATTAGTGATTTGCTTAATGATTTCGGGTATCTGACTAAAGTCGTCCATCAGCGTCTGGCGCATGCCGCCGTTGTAGAGCGCGGCGGCTGGATGATAAAGCGGAAGGATAACGACCTCCAACACCCTGGTCTTGTCCGCCCGGAACGCAAGTTTGATGCGCTTCGGTTGGCCATGGTCCTTACTAATTTGTAAGTCCGGCAAGAAACAATTGCTGCTGTGACGGCCGAGCGTCACCAACACTTTTGGTGCAATTACTTCCAACTGGGCCTGCAAATAGGGCAGAAAAGTCTTTTTCTCCTGAGGTAACGGGTCGCGGTTGTCCGGCGGCCGGTATTTCACGATATTAGTGATATATATATCATCCCTGTTCAGGTCGACGGCTGCAAGCATTTCGTCAAGAAACTTTCCGCTGGCCCCGACAAATGGTTTGCCCTGTAAATCCTCATTCTTGCCGGGCGCTTCACCCACAAACACCACATCAGCGTCAGGGTTTCCTGTTCCGAACACCAGCTGGGTGGCTGATGCAGCCAGCTCCGGCGTCACCTTGTCAGCGATGATAGTATCGCGGATAGCGTCGAGGTCGGTCTGTTTACTCATGCCGCGGCCCCCTTTTTGACGAAGAAGAACTTCTTGTCGATGAGGGTTAGCGCCCCAATAAGTGCCAGGATGCTGAGCGGATTCAATATCTTGGCAAGATTATTGTTCTCGAGCGCACAGGCTGGCGAAGCATCACGCTGAGTAGCAAATGGAAAACCGGTGCGCGATACATCTGTTGGATCATCGTACGGCAGACCGACGCATAGCCCACCTTGGATGCAATTCTTCTGGTCACCGCAACGGTCGTTGGCTACTTGCCAGCCTCCTGACAGCTGCACAACCGGTATGCGACCGGTGCTGACAGTATTGAGCGGAAGCGATATGATCACTCCGAAGGCGATCACGATTAAGCCGACAACGAGTACAGATGAAAGCCGTGGACGTTTTAGGCTAGTCATGCCGTACCTTTAAAATTAATTTGAAAGCATTTTGCACAAATCCGCTAACCAGGATGACGAAGCACAGCCAATCCAGCCAGCTGCCGCCGGTCACTGCCCAATCGAGGAACAGTGCCGCAGTGGCCGCCTCGAGCACCGCAAAGACCAGGAGTCCGATCGTCGTCTGGTGCCAGAGGTTAAGTCGTTCAAATAGCTTCATTTTTCTTTACCCTGTTGCACATTATTTTTGAATAGCCACATCAAGCGCCGTATCCAAAGAACGGCCAGAACTACTACGTACAGAGAAGTGATGACCAGTGTCATCTCAAAAGTCACTGATCCGTGCGACTGGTTTGAGGGAAAACTGAACGCGAGTATCAAAGCAAATATAACTACAGGAAGATTTAGCAACAAATCCTTGACCCTGTCTCCTGTGATACTTTGAAAGTCTCTATACGTCATTGATATTTCTTTAATGCTCTCAGCGTCTGTTTCGGTTACTTCTTGCCTTCTTTGATGTCGCGGGCAGCGGCTTTCATGCTGAGCTGCAGGCGGCCGCGGTCGTCGATGGCGACCAGTTTGACGGTGACTTTGTCACCTTCTTTGAGGACGTCGCTGGTCCGCTCGACGCGCTCTTCAGAGATTTCAGAAACATGAACCAGGCCATCTTTGCCGGGCAAAATCTGGACGAAAGCACCGAAGTCGAGGACGCTAACAACCGGGCGGTCGTAGTAGATGCCACCGACTTCAGGGTCGTCGGTGATGCCCTTGATCCACTGGATAGCGGCGTCGATCTTGGCCTTGTCCGGGCTGGCGATCATCACCGTACCATCGTCTTTGATGTCGATTTCGGTACCGGTTTGAGCGGTGATCTTCTGAATCATCTCACCACCCTTGCCGATCACTTCGCGGATCTTGTCCGGGTTGATGGTGATCGATTCCACGCGTGGAGCGTACGGGCTCATTTCCTTGCGCGGTTCGGCCATTGTGCCGACCATGTGCGCCAGGATTTCAGCGCGGCCAACACGGCCCTGCTCGAGGGCTTGAGCCAGAACTTCAACTGGCAGGCCGTGGACTTTCATGTCCATCTGCAGTGCAGTAATGCCCTTGCTGGTACCGGCAGTCTTGAAGTCCATGTCACCGGCAAAATCTTCGGCGTCAGCGATGTCGCTCAGGATATACGGTTTGCCGTCTTCGCCCATCATCAGGCCCATGGCAATACCGCTGACAGGAGCCTTTAGTGGCACACCGGCGTCCATCAGTGCCAAACAGCTGCTACAAGTAGCGGCCATGCTGGTGGAACCGTTCTGGGACATGATTTCGGTCACGGAGCGCATAGTGTACGGAAATTCAGCTTCGGATGGTAGTACAGCGGTCAGGGCGCGTTCTGCAAGATAGCCATGTCCGATTTCGCGGCGGCCCGGCGAACCAAGGCGGCGAACTTCGCCGACCGTCCAGCCCGGTGCATTGTAGTGGTGCAGGAAGCGACGCTCGTCGTTGCGCTCCATGGTATCAACCATTTGGGCGTAGCTCAGTGGGGCCAGCGTCACGATGTTCAAGGCCTGGGTCAGGCCGCGGGTAAAGATACTGGAGCCATGAGCTCGTGGCAATAAGCCAACTTCGGAGCTTAGCGGGCGGATATCGGTGAATTTACGGCCATCTGGGCGGGTATTATCCTTAACGATACCGTTACGGACATCTTTGTGCAGTGCCATGGTGAAGGCTTCTTCGTATTCACTCTTGACGGTGTGCCAGTCATCAGGGTGTTCGGCTTCGTAGTGCTCCATGGTTTCGGCACGCAGGGTGGCGGCCAGCTCGTTACGCTCCGGGTACGGCTTGCGGAGGTCTTCGCCAAGTTTTTCCTTGAGGTAGTCAGCAACTTTGTCCTGAATCGCCTGATCGGGGAGCACCAGCGTGTACTCCTGAGGCGTCACGCCGAGCTTCTTGGCCAGCTCAGCCTGCAGGTCGAGCGCTGGCTTGATGGCGTCAGCGGCAAAGGCCAGAGCCTCGACGATCTTGGCTTCTGGAACCTCAGAGGCGCCGGCTTCGACCATCATAATGCCGTCTTTGGTACCAGCCACGACGAGGTCGAGCTCGCCTTCGTTGAGCTGCTCAGACGAGGCAAATGGTGTAATCTTACCGTCGACCATACCGAGACGCAGGCCAGCGACCGGGCCGTCAAATGGCGCACCAGTCAGCATAAATGCCGTGCTGATAGCGATCATCGCCACCATGTCCGGGCGGAAACTCGGATCCATCGACAATACGGTGGCGATTCCCTGGACTTCGTTGCGGTAGCCCTTGGGCCACAGTGGGCGGATGGGGCGGTCGATCAGGCGGCTGATCAGGATGGCGTCATCGGATGGACGGGCTTCGCGCTTGATAAAGCGTGAGCCGCTGATCTTGCCGGCAGCGTAGAATTTCTCTTCATAATCAATGCTCAGCGGGAAGTAATCCATCCCCTGCACGGTGTGCGGGCTAACCATAGCCGTACCAAGCACGACGGTGTCACCGTAGCGTACCAGGACGCTGGCGGTGGTCCTGAAACCAAGGCGGCCAATTTCCAGGCTCAGGGTGCGGCCGCACCACTCCGTCTCGACTTTGATAATGTCTTTGCCCATCGGATTGACGGTTGTGTTGTTAGTACTCAAGTTTTCGTACCTCGACTTTCTTGCAGCGAGAGACATCACTTTCTAAGAGACAGGGTTCAAATATATCGACGCCAGGCTCCCTCATGCATTATGAAGCCGGAGACGCGGGTATATCTGTGCTCTGTCCCATAGGCTGCGGCTTTTGGCTACAGCGTGACAGTCCCTCGCAAACGCGTTAATGTGCACAAGCTCGGGCCCATTTGTCTTTCGAGAAATGAACCCTGGTCTATACACGTCTCTATCGGTTAACCTAGCGACGAATACCGAGCTTCTGGATCA